>NZ_RJNJ01000004.1:0-209953 GCF_003943825.1 Streptococcus oralis | reverse complement strand
CAATTATATTTTACCACTTTGAGGAATAAATCAAACAATTTCAAACAAAAAAATTCCTTTTTCGAATGAAAAAGGGACTGTGATTGTTGTTTACTATATTTAAAATTTAAACCTTATAAAATCTGTCTTAAAACAAATTTTTCGACAGATACAAGACCAATTCTCCGATATCTTCACAAACCGCATTCATGGCCGGTTGATGGTTCTGATACCAAACACCCGTCCCATCTGGAATATAGCCTCGTTTGATGTACAATCTCTGGGCAGGTCCATACCCTGAATGGAGCCCAACACCAAGGGTCACCTTATCCGATATGAGCCTAACTCGTTTTTCTGCTTCTTCCAGCAAGAGATTTCCAATACCTTGATTTTGAAAGGGCTCAAAGACATTGAAATCTGAGAGTTCTGGATAGATTTCTGCAAAAGGCCCCTGCTTAGCGCAAGGCAAAATTGTGACATAACCCGCTAAAGCACCCCCAACCTCTGCAACTAAGACTTCTCTCTCCCCACATTCTTGTTCAAGAAAATACCTAGTCAAAATTTCTTCTCTACCCGGCCAACCTTGATTGATAAAACCTTGGGATAGTTCTTTAACATCAGATGTTTGCATTTTTCTAATTGAACATGTCGTCTTCATAAGCTGCTCCTTTATAGCTTTCTCCTACCATTATAGCATGATAATAAAGATTAAAAGAAAAAACCTAGTAAGACAAAAGAATCTTACTAGGTCAATAGGGAATCCTTTCTAACAAAGTCCTATAAAAATCTGAAAAAGAGATCCACCCAGACCGAACTCGCCTTCTCATTTCAAGTCTCGTGAAAAAAGACCCTTAAGGGTCTTAATTCGCTTTCTTATTTTCAAACTCATGAAAAAGAGGTCCACCCGGAGATCAACTCGCTCTCTCATTTCCATGCTCGTGAAAAAAAGACCCTTAAGGGTCTGAAAAAGAGGTCCCCCGGACCTCTTTTTTAATCTTCGTTTACGAAAGGCATCAAAGCCATTACGCGAGCGCGTTTGATAGCTGTTGTTACTTTACGTTGGTTTTTAGCTGAAGTTCCTGTTACACGACGAGGAAGGATTTTCCCACGTTCTGAAACGAAACGGCTAAGAAGCTCAGTATCTTTGTAATCAACATATTCAATTTTGTTTGCTGCGATGTAATCAACTTTTTTACGGCGTTTGAATCCGCCACGACGTTGTTGAGCCATGTTTTTTCTCCTTTATAGTATTAATTGTCCATTAGAATGGTAAATCATCATCTGAAATGTCCAATGGATTTGTTGCTCCAAATGGATTTTCAGAATGTGAAAAGTCTGGTACTGGGTTTGCAGGTGCTGATTGACCAGCAGTTGGTGCAGAATAAGCCCCACCTGTATGTCCTTCGCGCACTCCGCGGCTTTCCAACATTTGGAAATTCTCAGCCACGACTTCTGTTACGTAGACACGTTGTCCTTGCTGGTTATCGTAACTACGAGTCTGGATACGACCTGTGATCCCGATAAGAGAGCCTTTTTTAGCCCAGTTAGCAAGATTTTCAGCCTGTTGGCGCCACATAACGACATTGATAAAATCAGCCTCACGTTCGCCATTTTGACTCTTGAATGTACGGTTTACTGCAAGAGTAAAAGTCGCAACTGCTACATTTGATGGGGTATAACGCAACTCAGCGTCACGAGTCATACGCCCTACAAGTACAACATTGTTAATCATAATTTACCTTCTTACGCGTCAAGTTTGACGATCATGTGACGAAGAATGTCAGCGTTGATTTTTGAAAGACGGTCAAACTCTTTAAGAGCTGCGTCGTCGTTTGCTTCAACGTTAACGATGTGGTAAAGTCCTTCACGGAAATCTTGGATTTCGTATGCAAGACGACGTTTTTCCCATGATTTTGATTCAACAACAGTTGCACCGTTGTCAGTCAAGATAGAGTCAAAACGTGCTACCAAAGCGTTTTTCGCTTCTTCTTCAATGTTTGGACGAATGATATAAAGAATTTCGTATTTAGCCATTGATATGTTCCTCCTTTTGGTCTAATGACCCCAAGACTTTGCAAGGGGTAAGTGAGGTTTGCTCACAATAAACTATTATACTAGAAAAACTGATAGATAGCAAGTGAAAAAATATAAAAATCAAAAATAACTCTATTGCTTAGAAATAACATTCTCTTTCAGTTCTAAAGCTCTGGCCATCTCTTTCAAAATGAAAAATAGTGAGAAGCCGACTATTACTAAAAAGAATCCTAAGTAAATGAAGGCTTCTACAAAACCTAGAGCATCAATCAGCCACCCCGTCAGAGGAAAAATAAGAATCATACTCAGGCTGAACATCATGGAGTAGACACTTAGCATGGTTGCACGTACCTCACTTGGGAGTCGCTTTTGTAAATCGTTGTCAAAAATCGGTTGAAAGAGAGCATATAAGGCGTTACTAATCAAGTAAATCAAAATATAAATCAGTGGCGTACCAAAGTAGGAAAGTAAGTAGGTCACTCCCGTTAAGAGTACAAGAATTGGAAAGATCTTTAAGGCTGCATACTTCTTTCCAATCTTACTCGCTAGATAAACTGCCCAGATATTTAAAACACTGCCGATTAACATGACCATCGAAATCTGCCATCCTTCTAAGTCCGGCAGTTGATTTTGATAGTAAAAATAAAACATGCACATCAGTGTCCCGATGATTTGGGACAGAAGCATCCAACCAAAAAGACTGGGATTTCTCTGCAGCTCCTCTTTGACAGTCCACATAATCCTTTTCATGGTCAGACGCTCAGATTTTTGCGCTTTAACACTAGGCTCTTTTAGCATCCAAGTTAAGAATAGGACAATTATAGAAGTGGCAATCATGATATAGTAGGTCAAGTGCAATTGACCATGGACAAAAAATCCCGCTAAAACGGTCCCCAAAGACCGAGTTCCTTCTGCTACTCCTGACATAAAACTTGAGATAGACAAGTAGCGCTCTTTTAATCCAGCCTCCACGGCCGAATCATAAACCATGGCTGCACTCGTGCCCGAATCAAAATTATATGACAAGGCACTCACCACCATCGCGAGGGCATAAATCCAAAAATTACCTTGCCCTACTAACATGAGAATAGAAGATACGATCCCAGCAATCCGACTGAGATAAAGATTGGTTTTATATGAATAGCGGTCAGCTAACATGCCAGAGGGAATTTCACAAATGACACTGGTGGCATGAAAAATGCTTTCCAATAAGCCGACCTGCCAAAGTGACATCCCATTTTGACTGAGAAATAAAATCCAAAAGCTAGTTATGCCTAGAAAGGCAAAAAATTCCACTCCAGCCATGAGACCGATATTCTTCCGATAATTTGGTTTAAACATCATTTCTCCTTTAACAAGTGTATATATCCTTGTGTCTGTCACTTGTTAGTCCTAACTTTACATGTTTCTCACCTCTTCCTTCAAGTATTATGGTGTTTTGAAAAAACGCCTATTATGGCGTTTTAGTCTTTTTATGGTTTGATACGGTGCAACATACGTGGGAATGGAATGGCTTCACGGATATGTTTTGTACCTGCTGCGAAAGTTACCATACGCTCGATACCGATACCAAATCCACCGTGTGGTACTGTACCGTATTTACGAAGGTCAAGGTAGAATTCGTATTCTGTACGATCCATTCCAAGTTCTTCCATCTTAGCGACAAGGGCATCATAGTCTTCCTCACGCATAGAACCACCGATGATTTCTCCATAGCCTTCTGGAGCAAGCAAATCTGCACAAAGCACGCGCTCTGGATTTCCAGGAACTGGTTTCATGTAGAAGGCCTTGATGGCTGCTGGATAGTTCATGACAAATGTTGGCACACCAAAGTGGTTTGAGATCCAAGTTTCATGTGGTGAACCAAAGTCATCTCCATGCTCCAAATGCTCGTAGTCTGCATCAGCATCATTTTCATGCTCTTGCAAGAGATCAATCGCTTCATCGTAAGTGATGCGTTTGAAAGGCTCTGCAATGTAGCGTTTCAAAAGCTCAGTATCACGTTCCAAAGTTTCCAAGGCTTGAGGAGCACGGTCAAGAACACCTTGGAGAAGGGCTTTTACATAAGCTTCTTGCAAGTCAAGTGACTCATCGTGTGTCAGATATGAGTACTCCGCATCCATCATCCAGAACTCAGTCAAGTGACGGCGTGTTTTTGATTTTTCAGCACGGAATACTGGACCAAAGTCAAAGACACGGCCAAGAGCCATAGCTCCTGCTTCTAGGTAAAGCTGACCTGATTGACTCAGGTAGGCTGGCGTTCCGAAGTAATCTGTTTCAAAGAGTTCTGTTGAATCTTCTGCTGCATTTCCTGAAAGAATTGGGCTATCAAACTTCATGAAGCCGTTCTTGTCAAAGAACTCATAAGTTGCATAAATGATAGCGTTACGGATTTGCATAACAGCCACTTGCTTACGAGAGCGGAGCCACAAGTGACGGTTGTCCATCAAGAAGTCTGTTCCGTGTTCTTTTGGTGTGATTGGGTAGTCTTGGGATTCTCCAATCACTTCGATGTCTGTAATATCCAACTCATAGCCAAACTTAGAACGTTCGTCTTCTTTGACAATTCCTGTCACATAAACAGACGTTTCTTGACTCAAGCGTTTGATGACATCAAACTTCTCAAGTCCCACTTCTTCACCAAATTTTTCTACAAAGTTTGGTTTGAAGGCGACTCCTTGGAAAAAGGCTGTTCCGTCACGCAATTGCAAGAAGGCAATTTTCCCTTTTCCTGATTTATTGGCAACCCAGGCTCCGATGGTCACTTCTTGACCAACGTAGTCTTTTACATCGATAATTGTTACACGTTTTGTCATAATCTATCTTCCTTTTTTCGTTTAACTTGTCCGAAGACATCATTACCCACTATTTTACCATAAATAGACTGCGATAGCTAGGTTCTACTAGAGAAAAATCGCGAGATTTTCGATACAAAAAATCTTCGCTAAAAAGGCGAAGATTCTAAGTTTTATTTTTCCATAAATTGATGCAAACGACGAATAGCTTCTTTCAAGGTATCCATATCCGTCGCATAGCTGAGACGAACATTTTCTGGCGCCCCAAATCCAGCTCCTGTAATCAAGGCAAGGCCGACTTCTTCGAGAATAGCCGTTGTAAAGTCTGTCACATCGGTATAACCCTTCATCTCCATCGCTTTTTTGACATTTGGGAAGAGATAGAAGGCTCCTTGGGGCTTGACAACTTCAAATCCTGGTACTTGGCACAATAGAGGGTAAATAGTGTTCAAACGTTCCTCAAAAGCTTGGCGCATGGTTTCGACAGAGTGTTGTGGTCCAGTCAGGGCTTCAATGGTAGCATATTGTGATACAGCAGTCAGGTTTGAGGTTGTTTGTCCTGTCAATTTGCTCATAGCAGCGATAATTTCAGGATTTCCCACAGCATAACCTACCCGCCAACCAGTCATGGCATAAGCCTTAGATACACCGTTAATCACGATGGTTTGCTTGCGAATAGCTTCTGACAGACTAGAGATTGGAACAAATTCGTTCCCGTTATAAACCAGACGACCATAAATATCATCCGCTAGGATAAGGACATCATGTTCAACCGCCCAATTTCCGATAGCCAAGAGTTCCTCACGAGAGTAGATCATACCGGTCGGATTCGATGGCGAATTGAGAACCAATACCTTGGTCTTATCTGTTCGAGCTGCTTCTAGCTGCTCTACTGTTACTTTAAAGTGATTGTCTTCCTTGGCCTGGACAAAGACTGGCACTCCTTCTGCCATTTTGACTTGATCTCCATAGCTGACCCAGTATGGTGTAGGGATGATGACCTCATCACCTGGATTGACCACGGCCATAAAAAAGGTATAGAGAGAGAACTTAGCACCTGTGGCAAAGGTAACCTCGTTAGCTGCTACGGAATACCCATAGTAGCGTTCAAAATAGGTATTAACCGCCGCTTTTAACTCTGGTAAGCCTGAAGCAACTGTATAGAAGGAAGCTCGTCCATCTCGAATCGCTTCTATCGCTGCATCCTGAATGTTTTCAGGAGTATGAAAATCAGGCTGTCCCAAGGTTAAGAAAAGAACATCTTTTCCCTGAGCTTTTAATGCTTTGGCTCTTGCATCACTGGCTAGAGTGACGCTTTCTTCCATTTCTAGTACACGTTTGGATAGTTTCATATGCCCTCCTTATTGGATCACTGCTCCTGTTTCAAAGTCAACCAGATAGTACTGGTTTCCTGACTTGACTTCCCAAATCGGCTTGTCCTGATAGCGACCAAAAGTGACTTTGTCAATGTCGCTAGCTCCTTTTTCCCTCGAAATCGTCGCCGCCTTGTCTTGAGAAATCCCCTTATCAAGCTGATAAACATAAATCTTGTGGTCATTCTTTTCAATCAGTACGGCAATGGCCTCTTGCTTTTTATTATGTCCCAGAACACTGTAATAGCCCTCTAGACCATTGTAGAAATCAACCTGATCTGCCTTTTCCAATTCTGCATACTGCTTGGCCAGTTTTTCTCCTTCAACCCTAGCATCTTGATAGGGTTTCATGCTGAGTGATATCAGATAAAGAAAAGAAGTCGTCATGACTAGTAGTACCAGAGAAATGCCGATTCCATACTGTAAAAGTAGCTTGTTTTTTGCTTTTTTCTGTCTTAGTTTCACTCGTCTATTTTACCATCTCTCCTCCTTTATTACAAGTGAAGACAGGAACATTCTAAGAATCTTTCCCTATAAAATATAAGTTCTTGTTTTTCTCTCTCATTATTGATAAAATAACCTTATGAAACAATATTTGAAAAAGAAAATTTCCGATAATCAATTAGACTTAAAAACAGCTATCGTCCTCAATAAAGCCATACGAACTTTTAAACCATATGAAGCCAAGGCTGCTAAAGAACACGGGCTAACACCCACTCAATTTTCCGTTCTGGAAACCCTCTATAGCAAGGGGGAACTGCGCATTCAGGATTTGATTGAAAAAATGCTGGCCACTTCTGGAAACATGACTGTTGTCATTCGAAATATGGTTCGAGATGGGTGGATTTCTAGAACTTGCGACCCCAAGGATCGTCGCTCCTTTTTCCTGAAATTAACACCTGCAGGACGCAGAAAAATCGAAGAGGTTCTTCCTGACCATATCGATTCTATCGTAGAAGCACTCAGCATCTTGGAAGATGGCGAAAAGGAAGACTTAATCCGCATTTTAAAAAATTTTAAAAATTTGTGAGCAAAATTATTGCTAATTAGTACTATTTGTTGTAACATGGATGGTAACAAAAGAGTTCGCTCTTTGAATTTTAAACTAAAGGAGACACATCATGTCTAAAAAAGTACTATTTATCGTCGGATCACTACGCCAAGGTTCTTTCAACCACCAAATGGCCCTCGAAGCTGAAAAAGCACTTGCTGGAAAAGCGGAAGTTAGCTATCTTGATTACTCAGCTGTTCCTCTCTTCAGCCAAGATTTAGAAGTTCCAACTCATCCAGCTGTAGCTGCTGCTCGTGAATCAGTCCTTGCTGCGGATGCTATCTGGATCTTCTCTCCAGTCTACAACTTCTCTATCCCTGGAACAGTGAAAAACTTGCTTGACTGGCTCTCCCGTGCCATTGATTTGTCTGATACACGTGGTGCTTCTGCCCTCCAAGACAAGTTTGTTACTGTCTCATCTGTAGCCAATGCCGGTCACGAGCAACTCTTTGCGATTTACAAAGACCTCTTGCCATTTATCCGCACACAAGTCGTTGGTGACTTTACAGCTGCTCGTGTCAATGACTCTGCTTGGGCAGACGGAAAATTGGTGTTAGAGGAAGCAACGGCTTCATCACTTGCAAAACAAGCTGACGACCTTCTTGCAGCCATCAACTAATCCAGCAAAAACCAGCTCGAATGAGCTGGTTTTATGCTTGTTTCACAAAGACGAGTTCTAAATCACTGGATAAATCAGGTTGGTAGTCAAAACCTGCAAAACTGAGCTGGCGAGCTTGTTCGACTGTTTGGACTTGCCCCTCTATCAAGGTGGTCAAAAAGGCACCACGGGCTTTTTTTGAAATGGTTGAGTGGATTTTCAACTGGCCTGCCTTGTCCTCCATAAATTTGAAGGTCACCATCTTTTCTCTAATTTCCTTCGAAAATACGGTTTCAAACTCTGATGATAGGAGTGAGAATATCAAGTCCTCGTCCTGAAGTGCCTCATCATAGGCTGATTTCCAATGAGTCTTTAAGGTTTTTCTAGCCACTTTTAACTTCATCAAGAAGTCCAAACGGTGTGGAGCCATAGGCGACAAGGCTGGGACAACACCGTATAAAGCCGAGGTAATCAGGACATGATTTTCAAGATAGGTTTGTTCAGCCTCAGCTAACCCATCTCGTTTGATGTAGCGATACATGAGACCATCGAAGAGTTTCAAGGCTGGATAATGTTTAGCCCTGTGATCTTTTAAAGCTTGAATATGAGCGTACTCTTCTTCTGCTTTCTCGGAAGATACCTTATAAAAAGTCTCTAATTCACTAGCTGAGTAATGCGCCAGTGAGTCAAGGACTTCCTGACTTTCTTCCCTCAAAGGGAGCGCTTCGATACAAGGATGGTTTGTGTTCATTTCTTTTGCTGTTGGGATTAAAATTTTCATATTGTTAGTGTAGCATATTTTTCAATCACGACCAAGAATTTCATCTTAAAAACCTCGGTTCATACCGAGGTTTCTCTGTTTATTTTGGCCATCCTAACCAGATAGCCACGAGAACAAGGGCTGTGCCAGCTAAGCTTGTTAAGATAGATAAGAATTTATCTTTTTTCTCCTTGAACTGAGAAAACCTATTTTTATACTCAATGAAAATCAAAGAGCAAACTAGGAAGCTAGCCACAGGCTGTACTTGAGTACGGCAAGGCGACGCTGACGTAGTTTGAATTTGATTTTCGAAGAGTATTATTGTACTTTAAAGGTCTTGAGATAATTATCTTTTCCAACTTGACCTTCGAAGGATTGGCCATTTTCGAGGTAAGGAAGGTCGTCTGACACTGAAGCCTTGACCTTATAAATCTTGCCATCAACTTTAAAGAAGTAGACGGTATCCCCCTTGATGACAGCCGATTTAAGATCTGAAACCACTCCCTTGATGTTTTCTACCGTTTCATTATCAAGCTCGAGGTCGTTTTTATTGGCATATTTGCTAAGGAGTTCATCTACCGTAGTAGCTACAATGACGTTTTGGTACTCCACGGCATCGACCAATGCATACTCCTTGACCAAGCCTGCATTGTCCTTCAAGCCCATGATATAAAGAGGCTTGTCATTGAGATTGACAAGGATAGGGAAGGTAGCCTTGTAGGCCTTCTCTTGCACTGCTCCCTCTGCAGAAGCACGGGCTGATTCTTCGGTTGCTGAAGCTAGATTGTACTTGGTGATTTCACCAGTGCGCATATTTTCAAGGATAAATCCTAGATTACTTTCGTCAGCGTTTGCTGAAGTCACCCCCGTGTAGAGATAGATGTCATTTCCGATAGAAAGATAGTTATAGCCCTCAGTCGTTTGGGTAACGTTTTTCTTAGAAATCAGGGCATTCCAAAAGCCGTCTTTATACTTGCCGTTGTAGTTGATTTGCTCGATGGTTTCTTCTGCTGGATAGACACGGTCCACCCATTCTGGCACTTCATCCAAGCTGTATTCCTTGGTTTCTCCATTAGTAGCGTCTAAGATAATAACAGATGAAGGACGAGGAACTCCTAGACCAAACCGTTTTTGATAAACGGTTGCTACATAGAAAGGATTGCCATCATCATCCACCTCAAAAGATGGGGTTTTAAAAATCTTGGTCGGGTACTTGATCCGAAGATGGCGTTTGACGTCACGGTTAAAATACTCGGAGTCCGAATACTTCATCGGTGTTTTTAAATCTACCAACTCCGCATTTCCTGTCACCATATCAACCTTGATATACTCGCCAATTCCCTTGGTTTGATTGTTAAACCATTTGATGGGATCAGCATACTCCAAGGGTGTAACTCGATAGGGTTTACCATCAACCGTCAGCTGGGTATAAGTATCTGCTGCTACGTACTGGGAGACCTTATCCGTCAGAGAACCTAGATAACGGTCTCCAATTTTTTCTGCAGTGCTCCGATCTAGGATTGGGACCTTACTGGTATCACTCTTAGGAAAATCTTTAAAATCTTTTTCTGTGATAGAGACCACATTAGCATAATTTTTGGCTTGGAAAAAGCTAGAGGTCACTAGACTTACCAGACCAGCGAGTGCAAAGATGATACCTGCAGTCAGAAACAATCCTCTACTAAGTTTGGTAAAAAGAAATCCTTCTAGATTGAGTTCGTTGGTAGCCTTGCCATGGCGTAGGTGAACTGTCTTGACGAGGTTGGTACCCTTGCGGAAACTAAACAAAATGCCCATCACCACTAGATGCCCACAGAGAAAGAAAATAAATTCCCAGCTAGTCAGATTGAAGGGTGGTAAAAAGATATACCAGGTCGTTGCGATAAAAACAAGTTCAAATAGTATGCGTTTCATCTGAATTCCTCCTAAATAATCCGTCCTTCCAAATGATCCAGTTCATGTTGGCAGATCTGAGCTGGAAAACCTGTTAGCGTAATGGTCAGCTCCTGCCACTTACTATCACGATAAGATACCGTAATCGTTTCATAGCGAGTTGTTGGTCGCACCCCAGTCAAGGACAAACATCCTTCCTCTGTCTCGTAAGGTCCTTTGTAGGAAAGGAGAATGGGGTTAAACATGACCATGGGAACCAAACCAAGATTAAAGATAATGACACGCTTCTGCACCCCAATCATATTAGCCGCCAGACCGACACAGGTCTCGCGATTAGCAAGCAGGGTATCCTGCAAATCCTTAGCTAGATAAAGGTCTTCCTGACTTGCAGCTTTCGAGACCTGCGACAAGAATAAGACATCTCGGACAATTTTCTTTTCCATTCTCTTTCACTCCTTGCTACTTTACTTTATTATAGCACAAAAGAGGGCAACTTCTAGTCCTTTCCCTCAAATGCAAAAAAAGCCATCCGAAGATGACTTTCTTTTTAAATCGCGTTCTTATCAAGACCAAGTTTACGTTGAACAAACTTGACGATTTCGACGATAAATATCATTGAGAAGCTTCCAGCCAGAACAATAGCCCATTGTGACAAGTCTAGTTTGGTTACGTGGAAGATTCCTTCAAGCGGTTCTACGACAATTGTTGCCATGAGAAGGATGAAGGATACCAAGATGGACCAGTTAAAGGTCTTAGACTTGAATGGTCCAACTGTCAAGATGGATTGGTAAACAGACTTGACGTTGTAGGCATGGAAGAGCTGAATCAAACCAAGCGTTGCAAAGGCCATGGTGAGGGCATCCGCGTGAATGGCGTGATTATCTCCTACATGGACCGGATAAGCAAGAGCAAGACCATAAACAGTCAAGACGAGTGCCCCTTGGAGTACACCTTGATAGATAATGGAACTCATGACCCCACCTGAGAAGAAGCTTGATTTGCGTCCACGTGGTTTGTGGGTCATAACACCTGGCTCAGCTGGTTCAACACCAAGGGCGATAGCTGGGAAGGTATCGGTTACCAAGTTAATCCACAAGAGATGAACTGGCTGTAGGACATCCCAACCAAACAAGGTTGATAAGAAGATGGTTAATACTTCAGCCGTATTGGCAGAAAGCAAGTACTGAATTGTCTTTTGAATATTTGAGAAGACCTTACGTCCTTCTTCAACTGCGACGATAATGGTCGCAAAGTTATCATCTGCAAGAATCATGTCAGAAGCCCCCTTAGAAACCTCTGTACCAGTGATTCCCATACCGATACCGATATCGGCTGTTTTCAGAGCTGGCGCATCATTAACACCGTCACCTGTCATAGCAACAACCTTACCTTGTTTTTGCCAAGCCTTGACGATACGAACCTTGTGTTCTGGAGATACACGCGCGTAGACAGAGTATTGACCAACGACTTTTTCAAATTCTTCATCTGAAAGTTCGTTGAGTTCAGCACCAGTCAAGACATGGTCTTCCGAGTCATTTTCATCGATGATTCCCAAACGTTTGGCAATGGCTTCCGCTGTATCTTGGTGGTCACCAGTGATCATGATTGGACGGATTCCCGCTTCCTTAGCGACACGAACAGCTTCTGCCGCTTCGGCACGCTCAGGGTCAATCATCCCAATCAAACCAGTAAAGATCAAGTTGTTTTCAAGCTCTTCAGAAGTAAGATTTTCTGGAATACTATCGATAATCTTATAAGCACCTGCAAGGACACGCAAGGCTTGGTGAGCCATTTCCGAGTTGTTTGTATGGATTAATTCAGTGACTTTCTCATCAATCGGAGCAACATCTCCAGCCTTATCACGAGCAACACAACGTTTCAAAAGTTGATCTGGAGCCCCTTTGACTGCTACGAGGAATTTGCCATCTGGCAATGGATGAACCGTTGACATGAGTTTACGATCTGAGTCAAACGGCAATTCAGCTACACGAGGATATTTCTCTAAGAACCCTTTAACATCGTAACCCTTGTCCAAGGCATACTGGATGAAGGCTGTTTCCGTTGGATCCCCGATCAGGTTTCCTTCAGCATCAATCTTGGTATCATTAGCTAAGACAACTGAACGAAGTAGGGGCATGTCCAATCCAAGTTCAATCTCATCAGATGAGTCATGTAGGACTGCGTCATAGAAGACTTTCTCGACTGTCATCTTGTTCATGGTAAGCGTACCCGTCTTATCAGAAGCGATGATTTCTGTTGAACCAAGTGTTTCGACTGCTGGCAACTTACGAACGATAGAGTTTCGTTTGGCCAAAACTTGAGTACCAAGGGCAAGAACGATCGTCACGATAGCTGGGAGTCCTTCTGGAATGGCTGCAACAGCAAGCGCAACAGAGGTCATCAACTCACCAAGTGGATTTTTTCCTTGAATGAAGACACCAACAACAAAAGTAACAAGGGCAATGACCAAAATTGCATAGGTCAAGACCTTAGAAAGGTTGTTCAAGTTTTGTTTAAGTGGTGTATCCGTCTCATCCGCATCTTGGAGCATACCAGCGATATGACCCACTTCAGTATACATACCTGTATTGACAACAACACCAAGACCACGACCATAAGTCACATTTGAGTTTTGGAAGGCCATATTGACACGGTCACCAATACCAGCATCTGCAGCGAGCTCGACTGTCAAGTCTTTTTCAACTGGAACAGACTCACCTGTCAAAGCTGCTTCTTCGATTTTAAGAGAATTAGCTTCTAGCAATCGTAGGTCTGCTGGCACTACATCACCAGCTTCGAGAGCTACGATATCACCTGGCACCAATTCTTTGGAATCAATCTCAGCCATGTGTCCATCACGAATAACGCGAGCAGCTGGACTAGACATAGACTTGAGGGCTTCGATTGCTTCTTCTGCTTTTCCTTCTTGGTAAACACCGAAGGCAGCGTTGATGATAACCACGGCAAGGATAATGATGGCATCTGCGATATCTTCTCCACCAGAAGTTACGACTGACAAGATAGCCGCTGCTACTAGGATGATAATCATCAAATCCTTAAATTGCTCGATAAACTTGACTAGGAGAGATTTTTTCTCACCCTCTTCGAGTTCATTGCGTCCATATTCAGCTAGACGTTTCTGTGCTTCACTTGACGAAAGACCTTGCTCAGTTGCTTCAACTGACTTCAAGACCTCTTCAGGACTTTGAGTATAAAACGCTTGGCGTTTTTGTTCTTTTGACATGTGTCTCCTCCTTGACATTGTGTGCAAAACAAGTTCTCTTTTAGTTTTATGACAAACAAAAAGAGACCTGTTAATCATAACAAGTCTCGCTGTTTAAGATAGTGCCGGAAAACATACTTTTCAGTATACAATTCGGAATGACGACACTATCACAGGTTTCTGCCAGCTACTCCCTTGAGTAGTACTATTATATCAAAATTTGAACAATTTTCAAGAATTAAAATCCGATGAAACAAGACTAAATTTGAATTTTCCCATGAAAACCAGTATAATGAAAACAGAATCTCAGCACTAGAAAGGAAGTCCGATGAATCAATCCATATCAAATCTCAAGTTGGCGGAACGTGGTGCCATTATCAGCATTTCGACCTACCTCCTCTTGTCTGCGGCAAAATTAGCGACTGGCCACCTCGTACAGTCTTCCAGTTTGGTAGCGGATGGTTTCAACAACGTATCCGATATTATCGGAAATGTTGCTCTTCTGATCGGTATTCGGATGGCGCGCCAGCCTGCAGACCGTGACCATCGTTTCGGTCACTGGAAAATTGAAGATTTGGCTAGTTTGATTACTTCCATCATCATGTTCTACGTTGGCTTTGATGTTCTTCGGGACACCATTCAAAAAATTCTCAGTCGGGAACAGACAGTTATCGACCCTCTGGGTGCAACTCTCGGAGTCGTCTCTGCGGCAGTCATGTTCGCAGTTTATCTCTATAATACTCGCCTCAGTAAGAAATCCAAGTCCAAGGCGCTCAAGGCTGCCGCCAAAGACAATCTTTCCGATGCTGTCACCTCGCTTGGGACTTCCATTGCCATCCTAGCCAGCAGTTTTAATTATCCAATCGTGGATAAACTGGTCGCTATCATCATCACCTTCTTTATCTTAAAGACAGCCTATGATATCTTCATCGAGTCTTCCTTCAGTCTTTCAGATGGTTTTGATGACCGTCTGCTAGAGGACTACCAGAAGGCCATCATGGAGATTCCAAAGATTAGTAAGGTTAAGTCCCAAAGAGGTCGCACCTACGGTAGCAATATCTATCTTGATATCACGCTAGAGATGAATCCCGACCTATCAGTCTATGAAAGTCACGAAATTGCAGACCAGGTCGAATCCATGCTAGAAGAACGATTTGGTGTTTTTGATACTGATATCCACATCGAACCGGCTCCTATACCTGAAGACGAAATTTTGGACAATGTCTATAAAAAACTACTCATGCGCGAGCAATTGATTGACCAAGGCAATCAATTAGAAGAACTCCTTGCTGAGGACTTTATCTATATCCGTCAAGATGGAGAACAGATGGACAAGGGCGCTTACAAAGCTGCAAAAGAACTACCTACTACAATCAAGGATATTCAGATTACTTCCATTAGTCAAAAAACCAAGCTCATTTGCTATGAGTTAGATGGTATCGTCCACACCAGTATCTGGCGTCGCCATGAGACTTGGCAAAATATTTTCCATCAGGAAACAAAAAAAGAAGACAAAGAGTAACCCTATCCAGTAGATAGGGCTTTTTGATTGATTGTCTTTAAGCTAAACGGCCTTATAGCTGTTTGGAAGATTTGGTTTTCGAAGCTTGTGTTGTCTGTTTTTTTGCTTGACGATTTTGTTCGATACGCCATTCTCTTTCATAGTACTTCATGGTCTCGTATACCCTTTCAGGAAGACCTACATCTAGTAGAAAGATAGGGATAATCAAATCTGCTGACGGATGAAAAGGGAAACACACTTTCTTCAGTAGAGTTAGAAACGATGGTTTTTTCACATTTTCCTTGTTTTTAAAATAAACTTCAATCCGGTAGGAGTCCCTATACTTCCCTCGAATCCGAGAGAAGGAAAAGTCCTCTACATCTGCCCAAGCATAGAAACGACTAGGTTTCTTTGGATTTTGTTTGTAGTAAAACCCCTCGACTGTACATTTTAAATATTCCTTATCAGAGCTTAACAGCCTGTATGTCTGATAAATGACTACTCCAGCACAAAAAAGTACAACCAGCATTAACAAAAGGCTTATCGTATGAAGTTTAGTCCCCTTTTGAGAGTACAAACGAAGATAAGAGAGAGGCAGCAAGAAGAAAAGCACTGAAGCCAAGCCAAACAAGGCATTCCAAATGATTTTCTTGGGACTATGTTTAATGACTTTTTCTTCCATCATGCCAACTCACTTAGGTATTCATAGCGCTCGTATTTTTCAAGGAGTTCTTCATTTTTCTCGTCTAGCTCTTTTTGAAGAGTAGCTAGTTTACCAAAGTCAGAGCCGTTTGCCTGCATTTCTTCTTCAATAGCAGCGATACGATTTTCCAAGGCTTCAATATCGCCTTCAATGCTTGCCCACTCCTGCTTTTCTTGGTAGGTCATGCGTTTCTTGTCTTCACGGACCTTGACCACTTTCTCCTTTTCGGCCTTTTGCACTTGATTGGCCATCTCTGTTTCAAAGGCTTTTTCATCAAGATAGTCGGTGTAATGGCCAAAGAAAGTACGAATCTTGCCATTCTCAAAGGCGAGAATCTTGGTCGCTACCTTATCCAAGAAATAACGATCGTGGCTAACTGTCAAGACAGGACCTGCAAAGCCCTGCAAGAAATTTTCCAAGACTGTCAAAGTCGCAATATCTAGGTCATTGGTTGGCTCGTCCAAAAGAAGAACATTGGGTTTTTCCAAGAGCAATTTGAGAAGATAAAGTCGTTTTTTCTCGCCACCAGACAATTTCTCAATCAAGGTTCCATGCGTCGAACGTGGGAAGAGGAACTGCTCTAGCAACTCTGCAATGGAAGTCGTAGAACCACCACTGGTCTTAACCTCTTCTGCTACTTCCTGCAGGTAATTGATAACGCGCTTGCTCTCGTCTAAGCCTTCGATTTGTTGAGAGAAATAGGCAATGCGAACCGTCTCACCGATGATAACTTGACCTTTAGTCGGCTCAAGACTCCCTGCGATGAGATTAAGCAGAGTTGACTTCCCCACACCATTATCCCCAACGATTCCGATACGGTCTTTGGCTTGCACTAAGAGATTAAAATCTTGCAAAATGGGCTTGTTTTCATATGCGAAGGAAACATTCTGAAACTCGATGACTTTTTTCCCAATCCGACTGGTTTCAAAGTTCATGGTTAAGTCTGTCTCAGTAGGATTATCTGAAACTTCCTTTTTCAAATCGTGGAAACGATTGATACGGGCCTGTTGCTTGGTCGCACGTGCCTGTGGTTGTCTGCGCATCCAGGCCAGTTCTTGCTTATAGAGTTGTTCTTTTTTGTGGAGAAGAGCTGCATCACGCTCATCTTGTTCCGCTTTTAGGCGAACATAGTCCTGATAATTTCCCTGATACTCGGTCAAGCCTGCTCGGTCCAACTCGAAAATCCGCGTTGATAGTGCATCTAGGAAATAACGATCATGTGTGATACAGAGAACGGTCTTCTTAGAATTTTTCAAAAAAAGAGTCAGCCACTCGATGGTCGCAATATCCAGGTGGTTGGTCGGCTCGTCCAGAAGCAAGAGGTCGTGGTTTCCGAGGAGAACTTGCGCCAACTGGACCCGTCTTCTCAGACCGCCTGACAATTCACCAACTGGAGTCGACAAATCCTGAATACCCAACTTGCTGAGAACAGTCTTGACCTGACTTTCGATTTCCCAGGCTTGAAGAGAGTCCATCTCAGCCATGACCCGTTCCAAACGAGCCTGCTTGTCCTCACTGTAGTTGAGCATGATTAACTCATACTCACGAATCAACTGGATTTCCTTGAGGTCGCTAGAGAGAACCGTATCCAAGACCGTCTTGCTATCATCAAAATCAGGATCCTGGGTCAAGTAGCCAATCTTATAGTCATTCTTTGCCGAAAAGGGACTGACATCCCCATCAAATCCTGAAACTCCAGAAAGAACATCTAAAAGGGTAGTCTTACCTGTTCCATTGACACCAATTAGACCGATTCTGTCCAAGTCATGGATGATAAAGGAAATATCCTTAAAAACGGTCTTGTCACCAACGGATTTGCTTAGTTTTTCAACGATAAAATCACTCATTTTTTCTCCCTCAGGTAAGCATGGATGGCTTGTCGGTCATTTTCCAATTCTCCATCGACAATGGCATACTCAATCTCTGTTAAAATCTCTCCCAAGTCTGGCCCTGGTTGATAGCCATATTCCTTAATCAAAATTCCACCGTTAATCTGGATTTCTTTCTTATCATGAATGGTCAAACTCTGGTAAGTTTCTTTGATGGCTTGTGGGTTGACTTCTTTCCCTTGAGCCTGACGAAGACTTTCGGCTTGTAGAAGGGAATCCAAATCAAAGCGGTAACAATCGCGCTTGCTCAGCTCTCCTTCTTCTCGCAAAGTCAAAATAGTCAGCAAATCCTGAACCTGCTTAGCAAACTGGCGTGAGGTTTTCCATGCCTTCAAAAATGGCTGTGTATCTTTAATCTCCAAAGTCCACAATAGAGCTGCCCAAGCTTGTTCAGAAGATTCAAAAGTGAAATCATTCTCCAAATCAAACAGTCTGTTGAGCTTGTCCTGACTCCCTACCATGTCTGGAAGATAGTCATAAGCTCGACTCTCAATCATGGAAGACAGACCAACTCGCCAAAAAGGTGCCAGCAAGAGTTTATCAAACTCAACGAAGGTGCGCTCTACAGAAATTTTCTCCAAGAGTGGCGTCAAAGTCTTCATCGCCTCAAAAGTTTCTGACTCAAGTTTAAAACCGAGACTGGCCTGAAAACGGAAACCACGCATAATCCGCAGAGCATCTTCGTTGAAACGCTCACTAGCCACTCCAACTGCTCGCAAGACTTGGTTTTCCAAATCCTCTAAACCATGAAACAAGTCAATGATTTCACCTGTCTCATCCAAGGCAAAGGCATTAACTGTGAAATCACGACGTTTGAGGTCTTCTTCTAGCGAACGCACAAAGGAAACCGCACTGGGTCTGCGATAGTCCACATAGACATCTTCAGTTCGAAAGGTGGTTACCTCATACTCTTCATCCCCATCTAAAACCAAGACAGTTCCGTGCTCGATTCCGATATCGGCTGTTCGCGGAAAAATCTGCTTGGTCTCCTCTGGATAGGAAGAAGTCGCAATATCCACATCGTGGATAGGACGATTGAGGAGGGCATCTCGAACAGAGCCCCCAACAAAATAGGCCTCAAAGCCTGCTTCTTTAATTTTTTCTAATACTGGTAAAGCCTTCTGAAATTCAGAAGGCATTTGCGTTAATCTCATAATAAGTGTTCTAATCCATAGACAAGCTCATGACGCTTGACAACTTCTTTGATTCCCAAATTGACCCCTGTCATGAAGGAGCTACGATCATAGGAGTCATGACGAATGGTCAATCCTTCTCCCTGATTGCCAAAGATAACTTCCTGATGAGCTACCAAACCTGGTAGACGGACTGAGTGGATCCGCATGCCATCAAAGTCAGCACCACGGGCACCAGCAATCAATTCTTCCTCGTCAGGCGCACCTTGCTGGATCGACTCACGCACTTCCGCCATCAACTCAGCCGTTTTAATAGCTGTTCCACTCGGAGCATCTTTTTTCTTGTCATGATGGAGCTCGATAATCTCCACATTTGGGAAATATTTGGCAGCCTGCGCCGCAAATTGCATCAGCAAGACAGCTCCCAAGGCAAAGTTAGGGGCAATCAAGCCACCCAAATCTTGTTCACGGGAAAATGCTTTTAGTTCTGCAATTTCTTCACTAGTGAACCCTGTTG
Organism: Streptococcus oralis; assembly: GCF_003943825.1. GTDB lineage: Bacteria > Bacillota > Bacilli > Lactobacillales > Streptococcaceae > Streptococcus > Streptococcus oralis_CD. The sequence goes on along the minus strand of NZ_RJNJ01000004.1, from coordinate 190,504 downwards.
TTCCTACGACTGGAGCAAAGCCATTTTCAAGGGCAAAACGCGTATTTTCGTAAGCAACGGCTGGTGTAGTAAAATCCACCCAGACATCCGCTTCAAAACCAGCCAAGTCAGCCTTATCATTAAAGACAGGAATCCCCTGCCACTCTGACTCAGACTCAAAAGGATCCAAAACTGCGACCAAGTCCAAGTCTGGATCAGCCAAGACCATCTGACAAGCAGCTTGGCCCATCTTTCCCTTAAAACCGGCAATAATTACTCGAATACTCATCTCTACTCCTGTCTAAGATACAAAGGACGTTAGCTGCCCATGAAAAATAGGGAATGGCGCTGACTTTCCATGAAAGGCAAGACAGGCATCTTTTTTCAAGAGGCAGGTAGGCCGTGTTCAATTGCTAAGATACAAAGCCTGTAAGAACACAAAGTGAAAATAGGAGTTCTGATCAAGGAGTGTCTACTCCTTGGAAGAACTATCTTTTTCACACAGAGTTCTAGGCGTGTTCAATTATCAAGATACAAAGGACGTTAGCTGCCCATGAAAAATAGGGAATGGCGCTGACTTTCCATGAAAGGCAAGACAGGCATCTTTTTTCAAGAGGCAGGTAGGCCGTGTTCAATTGCTAAGATACAAAGCCTGTAAGAACAATTTAGACGATTGGTGTATAGCTCAAGGCGATACTACCTTCTCCAAGGTGGGTCCCAATGACACTACCAAAGGTTTCAATTGGAATTTCAGCAGTCACACCACTCTCCATCAAAAGCTGACGTAAATCCGCTGCCTTTTGAGGAGCGTTCCCATGAATGACTGTTATACGGTAGTCCCCATCTTTTGTCAACTTCTTGATGATTTCCACCAAACGTTTGATTGCTTTCTTTTCCGTACGAACTTTTTCGTAAACTTCAATCACACCTTGGTCATTGAAATAAAGAATAGGCTTGATACTGAGGAGATTCCCTAAGATGGCTGCCCCATTTGACAAACGTCCTCCTTTAACCAAGTGGTCGAGGTCATCTACTATGATAAAGGCTGAATTATCAGCAATTTGAATCCCCAACTTCTCCTGAATCTGGGCAAAATCATCGCCTTGTTCTGCCCATTCAAAGGCACTCTCTACCATAAATCCTAGAGGGGAGCTTGTGATATGGGTATCCGGAAAGGCAATGGTCAAGCCATCATACTCATCCAACATGTATTGGATGTTCTGATAAAAGCCTGAAATTCCTGACGAAAGAAAGAGTCCTAAGACATGGGTATAGCCCTCATCTTTCAAGGAACTTAGAATCTCATCCAGTTTAGCAATACTTGGTTGACTAGTTTTAGGCAATTCTGCAGACTGAGCCATTTTTTGATAAAATTCCTCAGCAGTCAGATTGACACCTTCGTCATACTCCACTCCATCGATATTGACAGGAATATCCAAGATAAATAGATTCTCTCTTTGCAGCGTCTTCTCCTCTAAATAGGCTGAAGAATCTGTAATGACAGCTAATTTCATGACTAAAACTCCAAATTGATCCCTGGAAGATCCAAGGCGATTTCTGTTACTTCATACGTCAAACGATTGAGCATGTTCAAACATGGACGTGCCAGAGTTTCGACTTCTTCTTGGTTAAATTCGCTTGGTTCGTTAACAATGCGACCTTCCACATGGTTAACTTGAGAAATTGTTCCGCTGATGACAAATTTGTCAAAGACAATCATGAAACTCAAGATAACGACTAAAGAAGTTACTTGGTTTTCTTGGTCATGTTGGAGCAACTGAAAGTTCACGTCTACCTTGGTTTCAGGAGCTCCATTTTCATTTTCCCATTCAAAGTTACGAGCATCAAAGTGATACTGGCTAACAAATTCTTGTTCTCGTTTAAGATTCATTTTTCTCTCCCATTGCTACAATTTACTATGCAATTGTACCACATTTTTATCATTTCATCTAGTTTTCTAGGCTTTAGTCAATTCCGATTTCATCTTTAACAACAGCAGCAATCGTATCGACGTAGTAGTTAACTTCTTCTGTCGTAGGAGCTTCTGCCATGACGCGCAAGAGGGGTTCTGTTCCACTTGGACGGACAAGGATACGACCGTTCCCTGCCATTTCTTCTTCCATCTTTTCGATGATTGTCTTGATGGCTGGTACTTCCATGGCTTTCTCTTTCATGGCATTTTCCACTCGGATATTAACCAGTTTTTGTGGGTAAATCGTCACTTCTGATGCCAGTTGAGACAAGCTCTTGCCTGTTTCTTTCATGATTTTAGTCAATTGGACAGCTGATAATTGACCATCACCAGTTGTGTTGTAATCCATCAAGATAACGTGACCAGACTGTTCACCACCAAGGTTGTAGCCTGATTTTCTCATTTCTTCAACGACATAGCGGTCACCAACAGCAGTCACTGCCTTGTTAATACCAGCACTCTCCAAGGCCTTATGGAACCCAAGGTTAGACATAACCGTTGTCACGATGGTGTTTTGAGCCAACTGGCCTTTTTCAGAAAGGTATTTTCCGATGATGTACATAATCTTATCACCATCAACGATGTCACCATTTTCATCAACAGCAATCAAACGGTCACTGTCTCCGTCAAAGGCCAAACCAATAGCTGACTGGCTTTCTTTAACCACTTCTTGAAGAGCTTCTGGATGTGTAGAACCCACATTCAAGTTGATATTCAGACCATCTGGTGTCTCACCAATAACAGTTATTTGAGCCCCAAGGTCTGCAAAGATTTGACGAGCACTCGTAGACGCTGCACCGTTTGCTGTGTCCAAGGCCACTTTCATTCCCTCAAGAGGAGTTCCAGTTGAAACAAGGTAGCCTTCATACTTACGCAAACCTTCTGGATAGTCCACTAAGGTTCCCAAGCCTTCGGCACTTGGACGAGGAAGGGTGTCTTCTGTAGCATCCAACAAGGCTTCGATTTCTGCTTCTTTTTCGTCATCAAGTTTGAAGCCATCCCCACCAAAGAATTTAATTCCATTATCAAGGGCTGGGTTGTGACTAGCGGAAATCATGACACCTGCACTGGCTCCCTCAGTTTTGACCAAGTATGCTACTGCTGGTGTTGCAAGGACACCGAGTTTGTAGACGTGAATCCCTACAGAGAGGAGACCTGCCACTAAGGCTGATTCTAACATTTCTCCTGAGATACGTGTATCACGTCCTACAAAGACTTTAGGGGCTTCTGTTTCGTGTTGGCTAAGAACATAGCCACCAAAACGTCCTAGTTTAAAGGCCAATTCTGGCGTCAGTTCTACGTTTGCTTCTCCACGGACTCCATCGGTCCCAAAATATTTACCCATTTTATTTATCATCCTTTTCTACTATTTTATTTAGTCCTGTTTAGACGAGTCTGGTTTCGTTTCTGAACTCGTTGAAGACGAACTGCTGGTTGAAGAGCCCGTTGACGAGGTCGCTGACGAAGAACTCGAGCTAGACGATACTGTCTTGGTTGTAATTTTCATTGTAGTGTCAAATGGCATAATGACGCTTGGTAAGACATTTCCATTTTTATCGACTGCTTGTAGAGGAACAGAAGCCGAATAGTTACCTGTTATCCGTTCACTCGTTGGCAAGATGGCAATGACACGATCTACTCTAGAGAGAGTTTCCTCGTCACTAATAACCGTTACTTTTTCATCTGACACAGTAACTGTATCAATTTTCACACGAGAATCAATCTGACTAGGGTCAATCTCAGGCACAACGATTACATTGTCTCGTTTTGCTTTTTTACCAACCTTCACTGTTATCTTTTGCGGTGTTGCAACAGCGGTCAAACCACTCGGTAAATTTTCAATGGTTAGAGGAACTTCAATGGTCCCTACACTGGCATTGGTTAAGTCAGCTTTGACCTTGAATTTTCGAGTGCTTTCCTGCATCTCACTCGCCAAAGCAACTCTGTTTGACCCTGTTAGAAAGACGGTCACTTCAGATGTAAAACCACTGATAAAATACTGATCACTGTCATACTGAATATCAATTGGGACATTAAGGACCGTATTGGTATAAGTTTCTGTTCTCACCTGTCTAGCACTATTGCTATTCTGGTAGTTTGTAGAAGTCGCATAGATAAAGAGGATGCAGGCGAAAAAGAAGGAAGAAATAATATAAAGACTATTTTTTCTCATGTTTTAATCCTCCTAGCAGACGCTCTTTCAGACCTTGTTTTTTCTCTGATGTTGGAAGCAAGATTCTTCTTAACTCCGATTCAAACTCTTCCAAGGTCAAATCATGCTTAAAGACTCCATTATAGGTGATTGAGATTCCGCCTGTTTCCTCTGAAACCACAAAGGTAAGAGCATCCGATACTTCTGACAAACCAATCGCTGCCCTGTGACGTGTCCCAAATTCCTTGGAAATTCCTGTATTTTCAGTCAGGGGTAGGTAGGCTGAAGTTACGGCAATCCGATCTTCTCTGACAATGACCGCACCATCGTGCAAGGGAGTGTTGGGGATAAAGATATTGATCAATAACTCAGAAGAAATCTTAGCATCTAGAGGAATCCCAGTTGAGATATATTCCTGCAAGGTTCTTACTCGCTGAACAGCTACCAGAGCACCAATCTTACGGGGGCTCATGTACTCGACTGATTTGACAAAGGCACGAACCATTTGCTCTTCCGCACTAATAGGGGCATTGTAGAAGAAATCCGTAGCCCGGCCCAATCGTTCCAAACCAGTCCGAATCTCTGGTGAAAAAATAACTACTGCTGCGATAACCCCATAAGTGATGATCTGATTGATCAACCAGGAAATGGTTGTCAAACCAATCATATTGGACAGAATCTGACCTAAAATAAAGACCAGAACTCCCCGCACCAAAATCATGATTTTGGTCCCTGCAATCGCTTTGGTAAAATGATATAAAATATAAGTCACAATGAGAATATCTATCAGATTGGTGACTATTGTCCAAGGGCTTGAAAACAAACTCGTCCAGTATTGCAAATTGGATAATGGTTGAAAATTCATCCCTGGCCTCCTCCCTGTCAAAACACTTTCTGTACTATTATACCATTTTTTGCCCATTTTTTCCCTATCCTACCTCATTTTAAATTAAGCAAAAATATGATAAAATAAACTGACTAGAAAAAACAAAGGAGAAATCATGTCTCAACTCTATGATATTACTATTGTAGGTGGCGGTCCTGTTGGGCTCTTTGCTGCCTTTTACGCCCACCTACGCCAAGCCAAAGTCCAAATCATCGACTCTCTTCCTCAGCTAGGTGGCCAGCCCGCCATCCTCTACCCTGAGAAGCAAATCCTTGATGTGCCAGGTTTTCCAAACTTAACTGGGGAAGAGCTGACCAATCGCCTGATTGAACAGCTAGATGGCTTTGACACACCTGTTCACCTCAACGAAACTGTTCTTGAAATAGAGAAACAAGATGAAGGTTTTACCATCACAACCAACAAGGGAAGACACCTGACTAAAACAGTCATCATTGCCATGGGTGGCGGTGCCTTTAAACCACGACCACTCGAATTAGACGATGTTGAGGACTATGAAAATATCCACTACCACGTTTCCAACATTCAGCAATACGCTGGCAAGAAAGTGACCATCCTTGGTGGTGGGGACTCTGCAGTGGACTGGGCTCTGGCTTTTGAAAAGATTGCCCCAACTACTCTCGTTCACCGTCGAGATAATTTCCGCGCCTTGGAACATAGTGTGCAAGCTCTACAAGAATCATCAGTAACCATCAAAACACCGTTCGTTCCCAGCCAACTCCTTGGAGATGGAAAAACGCTCGACAAACTAGAAATCACCAAAGTCAAAGCAGATGAAACCGAAACGATTAAAGTAGACCATCTCTTTGTCAACTATGGTTTCAAATCATCTGTTGGCAATCTTAAAAATTGGGGGCTGGACCTCAACCGTCACAAGATTATCGTCAATAGCAAGCAAGAATCCAGCCAAGAGGGTATCTACGCCATTGGGGACTGCTGCTACTATGAAGGTAAGATTGATTTGATTGCTACTGGACTAGGTGAAGCTCCAACAGCTGTTAACAATGCCATTAACTACATCGACCCTGAGCAAAAAGTACAACCCAAACACTCAACCAGTTTATAAGAAAAACACCACGAATCAACTGATTCGTGGTTTTATAATTCATCTGCAATCTTGTTTATTTTTCTCAGTCTGTGGTTGACACCACTCTTGGTCAGGGGATTGCTCAAGCTATCTGCCAACTGCTGGATAGAGTAGTCTGGATGCTGGATTCGCAACTGCGCTACCTCCTGCAAATCCACGGGTAAATTTTCCAAACCGATTCTATCTTTGATTTTACCGATATTATTGATAGTCTTCATGCTGGCAGAAACTGTCCGAGCGATATTAGCTGTCTCGGCATTATTAGCCCGATTGAGATCATTACGGGTTTCACGCAAAATCTTGACGCGCTCAAAATTATCACGCGCCTGCATGGCCCCAATCACGATCAAGAAATCCATGATGTCCTCTGCACGTTGAAGATAGGTAACTGCACCTTTCCTGCGCTCAATGACCTTAGCGTCCAGCAAAAACTGCTGAAGAAGAGAGGCTAGTCCTTGGGCGTGGTCCAGATAAACGGAACTGATCTCCAACTGGTACTTGCCAGACTCCGGATCTCGGATGCTACCATTTGCCAGAAAGGCCCCACATAAGTAAGCACGTCCAGCCTCCTCATCTGCTAAGATGTCAGGATCAATGCCCGTCTCCAAACCAAAGAAGGAATCCGCAAGCCGCAAATCAGCTAAAAGCTCCTGCACCCTCTCATCAGTATAGACCGTATAGACTCGGTTCTTACGAAGATTACTTCTCTGATGGTGACGAATTTCTGACTTGATGTCATAAAAATGGAGAAAAGACTCATAGAGATGCCGAGCCAACTTGGCATTTTCAGTCACGACTGACAAGGTTAGGCCAGAAGTCGAGAGACCGATACTGCCAGACATCTTGATGATGGCTGATAATTCATGACGACTGAGATGGTGTTGACCAAGAATTTCCTCTTTTACTGCAACTGTAAAACTCATTTTCTCACCTGTATGATGCGCATCAATTCATCTACAATCAAATCGCCATCATGGAAGGCTCCTCCATTTTCCAAACGAAGGAAGTTGGATGAAATCACACGAGGAACCTGTTTGCAAAGACCAGCAAAGTCATGCTCTACCTGAACCAAATACTCATCAAAACGGTTGGTATCCATGTATTCTCTAGGAACCTTTTCGATATTCACCAAGACCGTATCAATAAATGGCCGACCTAAGTGTCGATGGAGGACTTCCACGTGGTCACTGTCTGAAAAGTACTCTGTTTCCCCACGCTGGGTCATGATATTGCAGACATAGGCGATCTCTGCCTTAGTCTCCAGTAGAGCCTGCCCGATCTCCTCAATGACAATATTTGGCAAAATCGATGTAAAGAGGGAACCAGGTCCCAAGACGATCATATCACTCTCGAGAATGGTATTGACCACTCGACGGCTGGCTTGCGGTGTTTCATCATCCAAGGTATTGGTCACATAGACATGGTCGATCATACCTGGATGATCTGCAATGTGGCTCTCACCTGCCACCTCAGAACCGTCTTTAAAGACTGCATGCAGTGTCAAAGGCTGATCGCTTGATGGGTAGATTTTTCCTGTTGTGTGAAAAAACTTACTGAGTAATTGCATAGCATTGTAGGTAGATCCTTGCATTTCAGAGAGACCTGCTATGATGATATTCCCCAGTGGATGACCCGCAAATGCTCCGGCCTCTTCTGAGAAACGGTACTGAAAAACCTTCTCATAAAACTTGGGCATATCCGACATGGCCACAAGGACATTACGGAGATCACCTGGTGGTGTCAGCTGTTGGATATTCTTTCTTAGCTCACCAGAAGAGCCACCATCATCAGCTACCGTTACGATAGCAGCAATATCAACATCCTTTTCTCGCAAGCTTTTCAAAATGACGGGGATACCTGTTCCTCCACCAATCACCGTTATCTTTGGTTTTCTCATGAACGGTTTACCGTTTCCTTTCTTCTGTCTTTGTCACGATGGCTTTCATTGACAGGCCAGTTTTTAGCAAGGTCCTCAGCGATTCGTTTGGCAAAGGCAACACTACGGTGCTGTCCACCTGTACATCCTACTGCGATGGTTAAAACAGACTTGCCTTCTTTTTTGTAGCTTGGCAAAATCGGTTCAATCAAGGCGAGTAAGTGCTGATAGAAACTTTCAGACTCTTCATGATTCATCACATAGTCATAAACTGCTTGATCCTCACCTGTCTGATTACGAAGCTCCGGAAGGTAGTATGGATTTGGCAAGAAACGGACATCAAAGACCAAATCTGCATCGATAGGAATACCATACTTGAATCCAAAAGACATGACCTCGATACGGAAAGACTGGGCTTGTTCTTGGTCTGAAAATTGCTCAGCAATGGTTTTACGAAGTTCACGCGGAGTAAGTTCTGTCGTATCTACCACATTTTGGCTCATGTTTTTCAAAGGTGCCAAAAGTTCACGTTCCAGCTTAATACCATCTAAAATTCGACCATCTGCAGCAAGTGGGTGACTCCGTCTCGTTTCCTTATAGCGTGCCACCAACTCCTTATCTGCTGCATCTAAAAAGAGAATTTTGAAATCCAAATCATCTTGGTTTTCCAATTCATCCAAAACGGCCTGAATCTCTGAAAAGAAGGAACGGCTACGCATGTCCACAACCAAGGCAAGTTTGTGGTCATCATCTTTAGTTTCAACCAGTTGCAAGAACTTTGGTAAGAGGGCTGGTGGCATATTGTCAATCGTAAAATATCCCAAATCCTCGAAGGACTGAATGGCTACCGTTTTCCCTGCGCCACTCATCCCTGTCACAATCACCAGGTGAAGTTGTTTCTTTGTCATCTATCTCTCCTTATATCAAAAAAAGTTTGGCAGAGCCAAACTTCAACTAGCTTATCCAATCTCTGCGATCACTTCAATTTCGACTTTTACATCACGAGGAAGACGTGCAACCTCTACAGCTGAACGAGCTGGAAATTCCTCTTTAAAGGCAGTCTGGTAAACCTCGTTAAAAGGAACAAAGTCATTCATATCGCTCAAGAAGCAAGTTGTTTTGACAACATGGTCAAAGTCTGTCCCTGCTTCTGCCAAAATAGCACCGATATTTTTCAAAACTTGTTCTGTCTGTTCTTGGATCGTTTCTCCTACAATTTCTCCAGTTTCAGGAGATAGGGGAACTTGACCGCTAGCAAACAAAAGATTGCCAACGATTTTCCCTTGAACATAAGGTCCGATTGCTTTTGGAGCTTTGTCTGTATGAATTGTTTTTGCCATTTCTTTCCCTCACAATTTTTCTAATATTGCGTCCCAAGCCTGATCCATCCCTGCCTTGCTAACAGATGAAAAGAGGATGAAGTCGTCACTTGGGTCAAAGTTTAATTTCTTTTTGATTGCTGATTCATGCTTGTTCCATTTACCACGAGGAATCTTGTCCGCCTTGGTCGCAACGATGATAACCGGAATCTCATAATACTTGAGAAATTCATACATCTGCACATCATCTGCAGACGGGTCATGACGAAAATCCACCAAACTGACAACCGCGCGGAGATTTTCACGAGTCGTCAGGTACTCCTCAATCATGCGCCCCCACTTTTCACGTTCCTTTTTGGAAACGCGGGCATAGCCATAACCTGGTACATCCACAAAACGCATCTTGTCATCAATGTTAAAAAAGTTGAGTAGCTGGGTTTTCCCAGGTTTTCCTGATGTACGGGCCAAATTCTTGCGGTTGAGCATGGTGTTGATAAAGCTAGACTTGCCAACATTTGAACGCCCTGCAAGGGCAATCTCTGGCAGGTCATCCTGCGGATAGTGGGACTTGTTTGCCGCACTGAGCAAGATTTCAGCATTGTGTGTATTGATTTCCATAGTCACCTCTAGGCTGTTTCTAGGATTGGTTTTTCCGTTCCATCGACAGCTTCTTTTGTGATGCGGACCAATTTCACATTTTCTTGACTTGGCACTTCAAACATAACGTCTAGCATGGTTTCTTCGATGATTGAGCGAAGACCACGCGCACCAGTTTTGCGTTCGATAGCCTTATTGGCGATTTCCTGAAGGGCTTCATCGTCAAATTCCAACTCAACGTCATCATAAGAAAGCAAGGTTTGGTATTGTTTGACCAAGGCATTTCTTGGCTCTTTCAGGATGCGAACCAAGTCATCTACCGTCAATTGCTCAAGAGCAGCGAAGACAGGCAAGCGTCCAATCAACTCAGGGATAATACCAAATTTTTGAATATCTTCTGCGATGATTTCCTGCATGTAGGAGCTGTTTTCGTCAATCGCCTTGTTATTTTGGCCAAAACCGATAACTTTTTCTCCCAGACGTTGTTTAACGATTTCTTCGATGCCATCAAAAGCACCACCTACGATAAAGAGGATATTTTTAGTATCCACCTGAATCATCTCTTGTTGTGGATGTTTGCGTCCTCCTTGAGGCGGTACGCTAGCGACAGTTCCCTCGATAATCTTGAGAAGGGCTTGTTGCACACCTTCACCCGAAACATCACGTGTGATAGACACATTCTCGCTCTTCTTGGCAATCTTGTCAATTTCATCCACGTAGATAATCCCACGCTCTGCACGTTCGATGTTAAAGTCAGCAGCCTGCAAGAGTTTGAGGAGGATATTTTCCACATCCTCACCCACATACCCAGCCTCAGTCAGAGCTGTTGCATCTGCAATAGCGAAAGGCACGTTCAAGCTCTTTGCCAAAGTCTGAGCCAAGAAAGTTTTCCCTGAACCAGTTGGGCCAATCATCAGGATATTTGACTTCTGCAAATCCACATCTTCTGACTCTTCACGCGTATCGTGGAAATTGATGCGTTTATAGTGATTGTATACAGCCACTGCCAAGGCACGTTTGGCACGATCTTGACCAATCACATAGTGATTTAGGATATTGAGGAGTTCGATTGGTTTTGGTACTTCAGACAAGTCTGCCAAAACTTCCTCGGCCAACTCCTCCCGAATGATTTCCTGGGCCAACTCCACACATTCATTACAGATAAAGGCGTTGTTCCCAGCGATTATTTTCTTTACTTCTTCTTGGCTCTTGCCACAAAATGAGCAATAAACCATCATATCATTTTTCCTATTTGTAGGCATGATTTCCTTCCATTCTAATTTATCATTCTATCTAAAATAAGGTCATATAAAAAGCGTGGACACTGTTTACCAGATTGGTAAAAGCATTCAACCAGAGTAAGGCAGACAGTCCATAGCGCTTCTTACGAAAAGCCTGTGCTCCAGTCAAAATACAGATCACACACAAAAAGGCTGTAAAAAATCCAAATATACTGCGCTCCATTAGACTTCCTTTCTCTTTCGGTATTGGATGGTGAAATCATAGTTGTTTTTCTCATCTCGCTCATAAGATTTGCTTGCGACTGTCTCAAAAAGAGACAAGTCAAAATCCTCAGGGAAATAGGTGTCTCCCTCCACCTGAGCATGAATCTGTGTCACAATGATTTCATCTAAATACGGCTCAAAAGCCTGAAAAATCTGCTTTCCGCCAAGGATATAGAGATTTTTTTCTTGACTCTGATACCACGCTAAAACAGACTCCACATCTTGAAATACGAGCGCCCCATCTATGACTTCTTCGCTATTGCGCGTTAAAATCAGGGTTTGCCGTTTTGGAAGCAGACGACGTCCCATGCCATCAAAAGTCACTCGCCCCATCAGTATAGCATGATTTAAAGTTGTTTCCTTAAAATGTTGCAACTCTGCTGGCAAATGCCAAGGGAGACGATCTTCCTTCCCAATCACACCTTTTTCATCTTGGGCCCAAATGGCTATGATTTTCTTTGTCATGCTTCCGTCCTTTTTATTGATACTACTATTTTATCAAAATTCTCCCAAAAAGGCTGTTTTGAAACGCGCGCAAAAGAGAGAAAAGGAGCAGGCTTCATTTAGCCTGCTCCTCTCGTCCCTAGGACATATATTTTTTTGCTTCTGATTCGATTTTTTCGACCACTTCCTGGATACTTAGTCCAGTTGTGTCAAGGTAAACTGCATCCTCAGCCTGTTTGAGAGGTGAGGTTTCACGGTGACTATCCTTGTAGTCACGCGCAGCAATCTCTTCTTTCAACGTTTCAAGGTCTGTTTCAATCCCTTTAGCAATATTTTCTTTGTAACGACGCTCTGCTCTTTCTTCAACAGAAGCCACTAAGAAAATCTTGAGTTCAGCTTGTGGTAAAACAACTGTCCCGATATCACGCCCATCCATGACGATACCACCTTGCTGAGCAATCTCTTGCTGGAGCGAAACCAGTTTCTCACGCACTTCAGGAATGGCAGCAATGCTTGAAACCTTGTTGGTCACTTCATTTTCACGAATCGGATGCGTAATATCAACATCCCCTACAAAAACAAGTTGCTCACCTGTTTCTGAACGACCAAAACTAATGGGGTGTTGGTTAAGAAGCTCAAGAAGTTGATCTACATTTCCTGCATCCAACTGGTGCTTAAGCGCTATATAAGTCGCAGCACGGTACATAGCACCCGTATCAAGATAAGTATAACCAAAATCCTTAGCGACAATCTTTGCGACCGTACTCTTACCACTCGAAGCCGGACCATCGATAGCAATTTGAATTGTCTTCATGACCGACTCCTATCTTGTCTTAATCACATCACCTGGGTTGGCAAACCAAGATCCAGATGACATGTGAGAAGGATTTAGGGCTTCTAGCTGGGCAATGGAAATCCCTGCACGTTGAGCAAGAGCTGCTTCTCCCTCTCCAGGCTGTACTGTAAGTGTTCCTTCACCCTCTGTAGTATGTTCTTCCGAACTGCTCTGTGAAGGTGTTGATTCAGAAGAAGTTGTTTCCTCTACCTTGCTACTTGAAGATGATGATGCTTCCACTTTAGAACTTGCACTTGTAGAAGGAGACGATGCATCATAGAAGTCCTTCAAAGATGAAGTACGATTGCTTCCACCGGTTGATAGGTAAATCAATACAACTACCATAGCTACAACAATTACAAAGAAGAGGCTAGCTAGAACCGTTAAGACACGATTCGCAACAACGCCTTTCCCTTTTTGTTTCCGGTGTCGACGCTCTGATCTTGTTTCTTCCTCATTGTTTTCGTAAATATCTTCTTGCCACGGTTCTTTTTCCATATCTTACTCCTTGTTTTTTTTACATTTTCTTATTACAATATAAATATGAAAGTCACACTTATACCCGAACGGTGCATCGCCTGCGGGCTTTGCCAAACCTATTCTGAACTCTTTGATTACCATGATAATGGAATCGTTCGATTTTACGATGATCCAGTCGAATTGCAAAGAGAAATCGCTGAGACCAGCGATGTTCTGGAGGCCATCAAAAATTGTCCTACAAGAGCACTTCTAAAAGATCCATCGTAGGAAGCAGGGAATAAATATAATTGATTTTTTCTCATTTTTCCCACACCTACTAGTTTAGCATATTTCTAGGTAAAATTATAGTCTTTTTTGGTTATTTTTTCCTTCAACAATAGAAAGGTCACTTTTTTCTTTGACGAGATAGAGTGGTCTTTTTTTGGTTTCCAGATAAATCTTACTGATATACTTACCAAGAATCCCAATTGTCAGGAGTTGAATCCCTCCAAGAAAGAGAATGACAGCCATCAAAGACGTCCAACCAGATGTCGGATTTCCCAAGATAAGAGTCCGAAACACTACAAAAACTGTCATCACAAAAGAAAGAAAACAAGATAGAAGTCCCGCTACAAAAGCTATACTCAAGGGAAAATCTGAAAAATTGAGAATCCCTTCAATCGAGTAGAAAAAGAGTTGTCTAAAACTCCAACTGGTCTTGCCAGCCTGTCGTTCAACGTTTGGATAATCAAGATAGTGCGTTTTAAAACCCACCCAGGCAAAGAGTCCTTTAGAAAAACGATTGGACTCGGTCAGGGTCAAAATAGCATCTACCACAGACCTTCTCATCATACGAAAATCACGGACACCTGAGGGTAGAGCCACTGGGCTAATTTTTTGCATGAGGCGGTAAAAGAGGTTCGCACAGAAACTGCGGAAAAAGGGTTCTCCCTCCCGACTAGTTCTCCGTGTCCCAACACAGTCTATATCTGCATTTTGGTCTAGTAAGGCTTTCATCTCAAGTAGCATACTAGGAGGATCCTGAAGGTCTGCATCCATCACGACCACCAAGTCTCCAGTTGCATGCTGCAAGCCTGCATATAGGGCTGCCTCTTTCCCAAAATTTCGTGAGAATGAGACATAACGGACCGCAGGATTTTGCTCCCGATAGGTCTTCAAAAGCTCCAAGGTCCCATCACTTGAGCCATCGTCTACAAATACATATTCGACCTCTGCTCCCAAGTCAGGAAGCAGAGCTTCCACAGACTGATAAAAAAGAGGAAGTACTTCCTCTTCGTTTAGACAAGGGACGATGATTGAAATCATCATCTTAGTCTTCAAATCCATTTGGATGCTTGCTTTGCCAACGCCATGCGTCTTCACACATTTGGGTGATGCTAAGTTCTGCTTCCCAACCGAGTTCAGCTTTGGCTTTTGAAGGGTCTGAGTAGCAGGCAGCGATATCACCTGGGCGGCGTTCTACGATGCGGTAAGGAATGGGACGTCCCACCGCTTTTTCCATGTTTTGGATAATTTCAAGAACTGAGTAGCCTTTACCTGTTCCAAGGTTGTAGATGTTAAGGCCTGAACCTTTTTGGATCTTTTGTAGAGCTGCAACGTGACCTTTGGCTAGGTCCACAACATGGATATAGTCACGAACACCAGTTCCGTCCTCAGTTTCATAGTCATCACCGAAAACTTGCACTTGCTCTAGTTTGCCAACGGCTACTTGTGCAACATAAGGCAAGAGGTTGTTTGGAATGCCGTTTGGATTTTCTCCCAAGTCTCCACTTTCATGCGCTCCGATTGGGTTAAAGTAACGAAGCAAGACCACATTCCATTCTGAGTCCGCCTTGTAGATATCGGTCAAAATTTCCTCTAGCATGAGCTTGGTACGACCGTATGGATTGGTCACTGAAAGTGGGAAATCTTCTAGGATTGGCACTGTATGAGGATCCCCGTAAACTGTCGCAGAAGAACTGAAGATGATGTTCTTACAGTTGTTTTCTTCCATGGCTTTCAAAAGGCTGACAGTTCCAGCGATATTATTGTCATAGTAGGCAAGAGGGATACGTGTTGATTCACCAACAGCCTTCAGACCAGCAAAGTGAATCACACCAGTCGGTTCTTCCTGCTTGAAAATATCTCTGAGTGTATCTGTGTCACGGATATCTGCCTCATAGAAAGGGATCTCAACTCCTGTGATTCTTTCAACAACTTCTAAACTCTTACGATTGCTATTGACAAGATTATCCACCACAACCACTTGATGACCTGCTTGGATCAACTCAATAACAGTGTGGGTTCCGATAAATCCAGCACCACCCGTTACCAAAATCTTTTCTTGCATCTTTTTTCCTCGATTCTCGGATTATTTTTTCTTATTTTATCATTTTTGATAGGGAATGTCATTTGACATCCTAAACTACCTGCTAAAATTTCAGTAAAATCTTATTCTCTTTTTACTCGTTTGACATAGTTTGCAATGGGATAATTTTCAGGGTCCAAGGTCAACTCCTTGTCTTGGACCAGCTGGGCTAGATGGTAACCGATGATCGGACCCGTTGTGAGGCCTGATGAACCTAGACCACTAGCCGCATAGACACCTTCTAAGTCTGGAACTTTCCCAAGAAATGGCGAGAAATCACTGGTATAGGCGCGAATTCCCACACGCTCACCTCTTATAGTAGCTTCAGCCAAGGCTGGGTAGTATGGCAAGGCCGCGTCCTCCATTTGCTGGATCAAGGTTTCATCCACCGTCAAGTCAAATCCCATGTCGTTTTCATGGGTAGCTCCTAAGGACAATTTCCCACCTGCAAAAGGAATCAAATCCCACTCCCCTTCTGGCATGACAACAGGATAGGATTCCATATCTTGGCTAAGTTGATAATCTCGTAGTTGTCCCTTTTGAGGACGAACATCTACCTCATATCCTAAAGGTTCCAAAAAGTCCCCCAACCAAGCTCCTGTCGCCAAAATAACCTGATCAAACACCTCTTCGCCAATCTGGTGACCTGATGCTAAAGGTGTCAGACTCACTTTTTCTTTGACCAGCTTGACTTGACTAGCTTCTAGCAAACGATTCACTAAGAGGTGGCCATCTACTCTCGCTCCACCAGAAGCATAGAGCAGGCGGTCAAATCCTCGCAGACCAGGAAAGTAGTTATTAGCAGATGCTTGGTCCAGAATAGCTAACCGGCCTATCAAGGGAGATTCTTCCCTACGCTGGAGGGCTAGTTCATAGAGTTCTTCTAGCTTGGATTCGTCCTTTTTCAAGAGAAAAACTCCTGAGCGTTGGTAAAAGTCGATTTCCTGACCAGACTTTTCTAAATCAGCCAACAAACCCACATAAAAGTCAGCTCCCAAGCGCGCAATCTTGTACCAGGCTTTATTTCGGCGTTTGGAAAACCAAGGACTGATAATTCCCGCTGCCGCCTTGGTTGCTTGACCCTGTCCATGGTCAAAAACGGTCACCTCTAAATCTGCTTCTTTGGAGAGGTAGTAGGCAGCAGTTGCCCCTACAATCCCTGCTCCAATAATGGCAACTTTTTTCATTGTCTTCACTTCCTAACTAGATATGGTGGAAAGGATTGGTCGATGCTTGGCTAGGTATGATATCAATGGTCCAATCCTTTTCTGCCTTCCATTGATTAAGGAGGTCAGCAATTTTTTCGACAAAAAGAATTTCGATATAGTGGCCCGGGTCCAGCGCCAACAAGCCATCTGACAACATATCCTGTGCTGTATGGTAGTAGATATCACCGGTAATATAGACATCTGCCCCCTTTGCCAAAGCATCAGGATAGAAAGACTGACCACTACCACCGCAAATGGCAACTCTTGAAATTTCCTTCTGCAAATCACTCTCTTGATAATGCACCATGCGAAGACTATCAAGACCAAAGACTTGCTTAACATGCTGGGCCAATTCCCAAAATGTCTGAGGCTGAATATTCCCAATACGACCAATCCCACGTTCTGGGCCAGTTTCCTGCAGATAAGTCGTCTCCTCGATTCCTAGCATCTGGCAGAACCAGTCATTGAGACCATTTTCAACAATGTCAATATTGGTATGGCTGACATACACTGCAATGTCATGCTTTATGAGGTCGATGTAAATCTGATTTTGCGGACGGCTGGCTACCAAGTCTTTGATGGGACGAAAGATAGGCGCGTGCTTAACGATAATCAAGTTCACACCCTTTTCAATGGCCTCTGCCACCGTTTCTTCACGAATATCGAGAGCCACCATAACACTTTGGATATCCTTGTCCAAAGTACCGATTTGCAGGCCACGACTATCACCCTCCATTGAGAATTCCTGGGGGCAAAAGGCTTCATAGCATTTAATGACTTCACTTGCTAGCATGAAGCACCTCCTTGATGGCTTGAATTTTATCTACTAAAACTTGACGTTCTTCCATATTTTTTTCTGGGATTTGGCTAAGAGCGAACTCTAGCTTAGTAGCTTCTTTTTGCCATTTTTTGATAAAGACTGGGCTGACTTCTTTGGACAAGAAGGGTCCAAAGCGAACATCACTAGCTGATAGATTCATTTGTCCAGCTTCCACCACTAAAATCTCATAAAATTTGCCGGCTTCTTCTAGAATACTTTCTGCTACAATCTGGAAACCGTGGTCTTGTAACCAGATGCGCAAGTCGTCTTCACGATTATTGGGTTGGAGGATCAAACGCTCTACATTAGCTAGCTTGTCCATGCCTTCTTCCAATATGGTCGCAATCAAACGACCACCCATGCCAGCAATGGTGATAACCGACACTTGATCTTCCTCTTCAAAGGCTTCCAAGCCATTGGCTAAACGAACTTGGATTTTCTCCTTTAGGCCGTGAGCCTCAACATTTTTAACCGCAGACTGGTAGGGTCCTTCCACAACCTCACCTGCAATGGCACTTTTGATCTGTCCTCTTTCGACCAACTCGATAGGCAGATAAGCATGGTCACTCCCCACATCTAGTAAAATGGATCCTTGGGGCACAAAGGACGCCACCAATTCTAATCTCTTTGAAATCATCTTCTCTCACTTTCCAAAACTCTGTTACCTCTTATTATACCATATTTCGGCTAGCAATCTTGCACCTAAAAAGGCCGCAATCCACAGATTGCAGCCTTTCTTTATTTTCTAGCTTGATAACGACTGGTTAAGATAAATATCACAGTAAAGACAGCCATCATGACAAGGTAAACAGGGAATGTTTGTCCTGTAAGTGTCGAAATTTCAAGCAGTTTTTGAATTCTTGGGAAGAGAGCTGTAGCTAGGAAACCTCCTACTGACCAAACAATCAAGAGGACACGCCAGAGGGTAAATGGCATGCAGGCTCTAAATACGGATAAGAAACCGATGGACCCAAGGAGATAATAAAGTAGGGTTGAGATTTCTAACTCTGACCAACCTTGGCTAGCCCCAAAGATTTTGACAAAAAGAACGCTGAAGACGATCATAAGGGCACTTGGTAGGGCACGAAGCATGGATCTTCTGAGGAAATTTGGCTCAACAGGTTTTATATTTCGCTCAAAAGTCAGAACGAATGGCGGGAAACCTTCCACGAACTGGTCGATCATGGTAATCTGAATCGGAATGAAAGGGAAAATCAAAATCCACTCAGACCGTCCTAGTAAAACACTGGCAATACAGATGACTGCAAGCAAGAAGGAATAGATGGTCTTAATCAAGAAAATCGGTGCGATATGGGCAATGTTATTGACCACCCGACGGCCTTCAAAGAGAATCTCTGGAACATCATTGAAGTCTGAGTTCAAGAGAACCAGATTGGCAATCTGACGTGTTGCCGGATCTCCTTCTGCCATTACAATCGAACAGTCTGCTTCACGAAGGGCAAGAATATCATTGACACCGTCCCCTGTCATAGCTGTTGTATGACCTGCTTTTTTCAGGGTTTGGATCAGTAGTTTCTTTTGATGAGGGGAAACCCGTCCGAAAATCGCAGTCTCCTCCGCCATGGCCATCAATTCCTCATCGGAGATTTTAGAGCAATCAACATAGCTTTGATAGTCTGCAAATCCAGCTTTCTG
Organism: Streptococcus oralis; assembly: GCF_003943825.1. Taxonomy (GTDB): domain Bacteria; phylum Bacillota; class Bacilli; order Lactobacillales; family Streptococcaceae; genus Streptococcus; species Streptococcus oralis_CD. The sequence goes on along the minus strand of NZ_RJNJ01000004.1, from coordinate 171,323 downwards.
GGCAATGCTGGATACAGTGACCGGATTGTCCCCAGAGATAATCTTGAGGCCCACTTCTTGAGAACGGAGATAGTCTAGCGTCTCTGCTGCTCCCTCTCGAATAGGGTCCAAAATCTCCAGCAGTGCCAAGGCTTGAATATCAGATGGTTTTTGTGGCTTGTGGTGGTCTAGTTTTTCGTGACTGAGAGCCAAGACCAAGACACGAGAACCTCTCTCCAGAGCCTCTCTGGCTTCTGGTACTTCAGAGTCCAGCAACATCTCAGGCGCACCTAAGAAAACCGTTCCTAGCCCTTCTAACTCCATAGCCCCCCACTTGCGGTCGCTAGAGAAAGGCAGATTGGAAATCTTAGGATAAGCAACTTCTCCTTGGAAACGCTGGCGAATGGCTTGAGCTGTCGGATTTTTATCCTCACTGTGAGCTATGTAGCTGGTCAGAATCCTAGCAATTGCCTCATCACCATAAGTTTCCGTCAGCGGAAGAACTGCCTCCACCTGCATCTTTCCTTGGGTGATGGTGCCCGTCTTGTCCAGACAAAGCATATCCACACGTGCCAAGGTTTCGACAGAGTACATCTCCTGCACCAAGACCTTTTTCAAACCCAGCTTGATCACCGCAGTTAAGAGCGAAGTGATGGTTAAAAGGGCAATTCCCTTGGGCAACATACCCAAAAGGGCTGTTGACGAATTTACAACTGACGACTTGAGGGGCAAGCCTTTTAACATCAAGGCTTCTAGCAGGAGAGCTAGACCAAAGGGAATGATAATCTTCCCAGTAAAACCTGCTAGCTTGTCCAGCGATTTCATGATACGAGAGTTGATCGGTTTTACGGTCTTGGCTTCCAGCATGAGTTTGGAAGCATAGTTTTCTGCTCCGACATGGTGAACTTGAGCCAAAACTGACCCACTGGCTAAGAAACTTCCAGACAAAAGCAAGGCGTCAACTTCCTTTTGCACCAAATCACTCTCACCCGTCAACATGGCTTCATTGACTTCCGCAAAGCCTTCTAAAACCCGCGCATCACTAGGAATCTGCTCCCCGGCAGACAAACGAATAACATCTCCTAGAACCAACTCTTCTGGATTGAGGGCAATTTCCTGACCCTCACGGATGGTTTTGACCTTTTCCTTGGTCATGAGATTGAGCTTGTCCACCATGTGTTTGGCCCTTAGCTCGGTCACAATTCCAGAAAAAGCGTTAAAGCAGATAACAGCAAAGAAGACCAAATTGCTCCAAGCCTGCACAAAGGCTAGCGCCAAAGCAATGGCAAAGTTTAAAGCGTTAAAAAGTGTAAAAACATTTCGTTTGATGATTTGCCAAGTACTAGTGCTGGCTGATGCGGTAAAGTCATTGACCAAACCTTGAGCCTGTCTTTCCTCGACTTCTCTTTGGGTTAATCCCATTATTATATTTTTATCCATAAATTCTATCATATCATTTTTTTTAAAAGAATTCTAATCCCATCTAAAACTGTTGGCTGATAACTGAAAAAGTTTGCCAGTAGTCTTTTGATAAGGTATAATAATAAAAGCAATACAATCGAAGGAGATCTCATGTTTTATACTTATTTGCGTGGACTAGTCATGCTGATCTTGTGGTCCATTAATGGCAATGCTCACTACCACAATACTGATAAAATCCCTAGCCGAGACGAAAACTATATCCTCGTCGCACCTCACCGTACCTGGTGGGATCCTGTTTACATGGCCTTTGCGACCAAGCCAAAACAGTTCATCTTTATGGCCAAAAAAGAACTGTTTAACAACCGCATCTTTGGCTGGTGGATCCGTATGTGTGGCGCCTTTCCTATCGACCGGGAAAAACCTAACGCCTCTGCTATCAAATACCCTATCAATGTCCTCAAAAAAAGCGACCGTTCTCTCATCATGTTTCCAAGTGGAAGCCGTCACTCAAACGATGTCAAAGGCGGAGTTGCTCTGATTGCCAAGATGGCTAAGGTCCGTATCATGCCAGTTACCTATACTGGTCCCATGACCTTGAAAGGTTTGGTTAGCCGTGAACGTGTCGATATGAACTTTGGAAATCCAATCGATATCTCAGATATCAAGAAAATGAATGATGAAGGAATCGAAATGGTTGCAGACCGTATCCAAGCTGAATTCCAACGTTTGGACGAAGAAACCAAGCAATGGCACAATGATAAAAAACCAAACCCACTCTGGTGGTTTGTCCGCATTCCTGCCCTTATTCTTGCAGTGCTTGTTGGTATCCTAACGATTATCTTTACCTTCATCGCAAGCTTTATCTGGAATCCAGATAAGAAGAGAGAGAAACTTGGTTAAAAAATACAATTATCCCTTGGCTTTTGCCAAGGGATATTTCTTTTATTCGATTTTCCATTTTTGGGACAACCAGTTGGAAAAGGCTAGAAATCGCTCAGCCACTTGCTCATGATGCCCATAAGGATCAAAAACAAACTGCCCAGTCAGATAACGTTTCTGAAGACTGGTATGGATCTGCTCAGCATAGGCTGGTGCTTGACCCAAGCGATTGGTATGATGGGCTCCTTCTGTTTGACCATTCTGTAAATACAGCAAACAGTCCAAATTTTTCACCTTTTCTTCCTTGCAGTAAGTTGCAAATTCAGGATACCAAAAGGACCCGCAAATGGAGAAGACACAGGAGACCTTGTCAAAGCTGAAAAGACTGTGGACGGCCGCCAAACCACCTAGTGAATACCCTCCATAGGCAAAGTGATTTTTGTCCAGGCGATAAAGCGCCTGCAACTTATCTAAAAGACCTCCAAATAAATGACTATGATAGGCATTTGCCTGACCGCCAAAATCTGGAGCTCCCTCTCTCAGAGCAGCTGCCTTCCAGGGAGTGTAATCGTCTAGGCGATTTTTAGAGGTCAAGCCCACTAAAATCACAGATTCTGAAAGGGAGGATAGGAAATCCAAGTTTCCATCATTCAAGAGAATCGCTGGATAGGTTTGATTGGGATCATAGGTCGAAGGAAGGCTGACCTTGACTTGGATCCCTTCCCAATCAAACTCATTATTTATTGATAAAGTCATTGATTTTCTCAAGGGAATCAATCACTGCTGGACCATAGTCCATCAACTCATCGTAAGAGATGGTCATGATTTTTTGATTCTTAATTGCAGGAACGTTTTCCAAAACTTCATTTGCCTTCATCAACTCTACTGCGTTGGCATCCAATTTTTTATTGCGGTCGCTGGTTACATAGATAATCAATTCAGGATCCATTGACACGAGATTTTCCAAGGTCAAGCCTGATGTTCCCGTTGCAACGTTAGTATAACCAAGTTGATTTAGAAGGCTCTCTTGCAAAGCAGACTTGTAAGCGCCGAAGGTTTCGTCGTTATAAGCAACCATAATCAAAGCCTTTTTCTTTTCACCTTGGCTTGCTGGGTTTGCTTTCTTAACAGCGTCAATTTTAGCTTGTAATTGGGCTGCGTATTCATTAGCCTTGTCCTGAACATTGAAAATCATTCCAAGATTTTTAACGTCTTCTACAATATTTCCCAAATCTTGCTGAATCGTTGAGAGAGAAGCTTTTTGCGTATAGACTGGGATTTTGTTTTCATTCCAAGTGCTAACTGTTCCCAAGGATTTTTCAGAAAACATCATGTTTCGACCCATCACAGCGTCTGGCTCATAAGAAAGGACTGTTTCTTGTGAGACTGTTTTTTTATCTCCAATTTGAGGAATCGTCGCAATCGCGTCCTTGTATTTGTCCGTCACAGCATTATCAGGGTTAAGCATGCCAGCAATTTTATCCTTCAAGCCTAACTCCAATAAGATTTCAGTGGTTGAAAGATTGTTGGTGATAACTTTTTCAGGTGCCTTGTCAAAAACTTGTTCGACTTCATTCCCTTTAACGTCATAGGTTTTGACCGTTAGTGGATAAGTCGTCTCTGTGCTGGCCTTTTGACTTGTTTCTGTGCTAGACTGTGTGGTAGTTTTTTCTGTAGTAGTGTTACCACAAGCTGCCATAGTTAGGGTAGCTACTGTTACGAGTAAAATGCTTAGTGTTTTTTTCATTTTGTTTTCCTTTTCTTTCTTATAAATAGTGAATCATGGCTTGCTGATCCTCGGTCCAAGTAACCTGACTTTGAACTCCGTATACAGTTTGCAATGACTCAGGGGTGATGGTCTCCTTTGGAGTCCCTTGGTAAAGGATTTCTCCCTCTTTCATCAGATAGAGATAATCCGAATAGCGACAAGCAAGTTGAATATCATGCAGAACAGCTAAAACATTGACCTTGAGATTCTTCACAATGGCCAACAAGTCTAGTTGATACTTGATATCCAGGTGATTGGTTGGTTCGTCCAGAAGCAAGAGAGTCGGTTCTTGCGCCAAGGCGCGGGCTAATAAGACTCGCTGCTTTTCTCCACCTGACAGAGACGAATAGAGACGAGTTTTCTTCTCGAGCATATCCACCTTGACGAGAGCATCTTGAACGAGGGCATAATCTCTTTCCTTTTCCTTCTGTAAAAAAGAGAGGTGGGGAGTTCTTCCCAGCAAGACGATTTCCTCAACTGTACAATCAAACTGCAATTGATTAAACTGGGTAACAACTGCCATTTGCTTGGCTGTTTCTTTGAGTGACCTATGCTCCAGTGGCTTTCCATCTAGGCTTATCAAACCTTTTTCCGCCTTTTCCTGACGATAGAGGAGTTTAAGCAGGCTGGTTTTCCCACTTCCATTTGGTCCTAGTATCGTGTGAAATTGATGCCCCTCAACCTTAAGAGAAACTCCTTTGAGGATTTTTTTCTCTCCCAGTCCAAAGTGGACATCCTGACAAATCAAGTCCATATCAGGCCCTCACCTCCCTTCGCCTACCTCCAACAATGTAGATAAAGAAGGGAGCACCTACTAAGGCTGTGAAAATACCAATCGGCAACTCAGCGTTTGGAATGATGATACGGGAGAGTACATCTGCCCAGATGACAAAGAGGGCACCCAGCAAGGTCGCAACAGGAAAAAGCCTCTTGTAATTCGTTCCTACTAACCCTCGAGCTAAGTGAGGAGTAATCAGTCCAACAAATCCAATAATCCCACAAGTAGCCACCAAGACAGCCGTCAGCACAGCCACCACGGTCACGTAAAGATACCAATAGAAGCGTAAGGGAATTCCCAAAGTTAAAGCAGCCTCATCTCCCATCATCATCGCATTAAAAACACGATACTGAGTAGCGAAAAATAGAAAGGCTAATCCTACTACTATAGTTGGCAGGACTAAGTCAGACCAAGTAGTCCCTGCAAGCGAGCCCATAGTCCAAAACTTAATGGTCATCACACTGTCCGCATTAGCGCCAACTGAGATAATAAAGTTGGAAAATGCCAGAAAGAGAGCATTGACCACCGTTCCTGATAAGATCAGACTAGAAGTCGTCATCCTTCCCTGCATAGAGGCAATGATAAGGACAGCGATTGTTGCCAAAATAGCTCCAAGGAAAGCTCCAAGGCTAATCACCAATTTTAAACCAAGAATGATGCTCAAAGTTGCCCCTAGAGTTGCACCCGCAGAAATTCCTAAGACATAGGGCTCTGCGATGGGATTGTTCACTGTAGACTGCATCACGCTACCACACATAGAAAGACCAGCCCCTACTATCAGACCTAACAATACTCGGGGGAATCTCATGTTCCATACAATGGCAAGAGTGGACTTGGAAACCTCTCCTATCTCAAGAGGAAAACCCAACCTGCTCAAAATAATCCGATAGGTATCTCCTAGATCAATCGCAACGGATCCCATTGAAACTGCTAGAAAGAGCGAAATCCCTAAAGTAGCTAGCAAAATACCTAAAAGTAACACAAATTGCAGGTCCCGTCGGCTTCCAGAAAATTTGGAAAGCATGCAAACCTCCTTTGATAGAATCTTAAAAATTTAGAAAATTCTCATAAAAAGTATACCATATTTCTATTAGATGAACAAGGATAGAGACATATATAGACGAGCCGAAGATTGTACAAAAATGTTCGTGAAACAAAAAATCTCCCCGAAGGGAGATGATCTGGTTTATTTTACCTTACAGTGCTAGGAACCGTAACCGAAGATTATACTTGAGTATATCGAGGTAGGGTGACAAAAGTAAAAAAGCTACCCAATTTAGAGTAGCTTCATTATCAAGATATGCTCAATTGAACACGGCCTAAGCAAGCGGATAAAAACAAAAAGCCCTCTGAAATCAGAAAGCTTTATTCTTGCTGGATAAAACGTTTATAGATTAGGCGACAAGCCGAAGATTGTACTGATGGTACATCGAGGCGAAGGCAACGAAGTATAGAAACGTTTTAGACGCAAGATTAACGACGAAGTCCTAGAGAGTTGATTAACTCACGGTAACGGTTAACGTCGTTTTTACGCAAGTATGCAAGCAAGTTACGACGGCGACCGATTTTCTTCATCAATCCACGGTAAGTAGCGTGGTCTTTTTTGTGTTGTTTGATGTGTTCGTTAAGGTGGTTGATTTCCCAAGTAAGGACAGCAACTTGAACCTCTACTGAACCTGTATCACCTTCGTGACGTGCATATTGTGCGATGATTTCATTTTTTTTCTCTTTTGAGATTGCCATGATGTTTCTCCTTTTTATTTGGCTTCATCCGAGTGACAGGTTGGCATGCCTGCAACCAAGAAGAAGTTATTTGTCTTTACGACAGTTCTTATTCTACCAAGAAGCAGGAACTTTGTCAACTGATTTACTATTTAAAACCTTGAATTACTCTACTGATTTCAGGGCTTCGAGCATATCCACTTTTCTCAAGTGGTGATTGACAAAGACCCCCAGTAGGGCTAAGATTACAGTCACTGCGACGATTGGAAGAGCATAGACTTCCCAGCTGACTTGTGGATAAAAAAGTATGGTGGCAGGTGAAATCATTTGAATCAAAAATTGATGTAAATAGTGGCCAGCTACCAAACCGAGAGCAATTCCCACAAGGGACAGCACCATGGTCTCACGGTAGATATAGAGGGTCACTTCTTTATTGTGGAAACCGAGAACCTTGATAGTGGAAAGTTCACGGATACGTTCTGCCACATTGATGTTAGTGAGATTGTAGAGAATGACAATGGCTAGTAAAACGGAAACAAGGACAAGGATTGCCATGGTTTTATTGAGCGAACTAGCCACAGATTCAAAGAGATGGATGGCCGTCGCATTTTGGACGACCCCAGAAACAGCATCTTTTTCCATGAAGGTAGCAGCTTCTTTCTCCGTATTGGAAGGTGTTGGCTCTTTTAATTTTACTAGGTAGGTATTGTCTTGTGGACGAGTGCCATAGACTTGTTCGTAAGTCGCTCGGTTGAGATAAACAAAGTGTCCAACATAGTTTTCAGAAATAGCCGCGACCTTGATTTCCTTCCCATCAAGCTCTAGCTCATCTCCAACCGTAACACCTGCTAGTTGGGCTAATTTTTGACTCACGACCGCTCCATCGGTGACCTGCACCTCTCGCCCATTTTCCTCTAATATGATAAAAGGCTTAAAGTCTTCTCCACTAGTAACCATCATAGTGATGGTTTGAAGTCCTGCTTTTCCTTTGAAATCTTTTTCAATGGATTTAGAGTAAATCTTTTGATAAGCATAGATAGATTCAGCCTGCAAGGCGGTTTCTAAATCTGCTTTTTCTTGCTCACTCGCACTGCTCTTTTCCGCTACAATCATCTGGTATTGCTGGATTTGTTCAAATTGGCGCTCGACAACTCCTCCCACAGATGACTGAATGCCAAGACCTGCAAATAGGAGAGCAACTGAACCTGCAACTCCAAAAATGGTCATCAACATCCGTTGCTTATAACGAAAGATATTTCTTGCCGTAACCTTATGAGTAAAACTCAAACGACTCCAAATAAAGCTCAGGCGTTCCAGCAAAATCTTTGATCCCTTAACGGGAGGTTTGGGAAGTAAGAGTTGGGCTGCTTCATCGTGTAATTCCCTCCGCGCTACCAGATAAGCCGGCAAAACGCTGGATACCCAACTTAAAGCTAGGGCAATAAGACTATAAGACCAATAGAAATACTCGTGACTTTTTCCAACAACCATCCCAGCTGTTATAACATCTGAAATCACCCCTGCAAGAAGATAATGTCCAAGAAGTGTTCCTATAAGGGTTCCCACAGTTCCTGCAAGAAAACCATAGAGGACAAACTTGGCAACAATATCTCGGTTGCGGTAACCCAAGGCCTTGAAAATGCCTGCATTGGTGCGTTCTTCATCTACAAAGCGAGTCATCGTTGTAAAGGTCACCATTGCAGCGACCATATATAGCACCACGGGGAAAATATTTCCGATAGAACGAATACTTGTTGATAAATTGCTGTACATGCGGTAGCCTTGACCACCTGGCATGGTTTGGCGATTGTATACGTGGTATTTCGGCTCTGCCAGTTCATCAAGGTCTTTCTGACGCTGTTCAAGCTTCTCTTTTTCCTTGGTTAGATCACTCTCTGTCTGAGCCAGTTTTTCTTTTTTAGTCGCCAGTTCTTCCTTAGCTTTTGTCAGATGTCCCTCGATTTGACTCTTTTGCGGTTCTGGTAAAGCGGTCGCTTGTTCTTCTTGCGTTTTCAAGCGACTTTCAGTCTGCTCTAACTGACTCTTACCATTTTCAAGGTTGCTTTCAGCAGTTTGGAGCTGTTCTTTCCCATCTTTCAGGCTCTTTTGCCCATCTGTTTTAATACTTGCCAATCTTTTTTGACCATTATCAGCAAGTAAGTCTTGCAACTCTTCCTGATGTTGGGCTCGTTTGGTCTTATAGTCTGATGAAAAAGTATCCAGATTTTTTAAATCGTCATAGCGCACACGCGCAATACTATAAACATCTGAGTCAAACTGACTGGGTAAAATTACTCCATAGCCAGTCAGGTTGCCATTTCCACTACTAGCACTTCCTAAATCTTCTTTAGAAAGAATCTCACCCGACTGAACAAATCCAGTAATTGTAAAAGTTTGGGATTTTACGATGGACTTTTCTTCTTTCTTAGTAAAGGTAATGGTCTGCCCAATCTGATAGCGGTCTTTCCAGAAATCAGCTAAGGCAATTTCCTCATCAGCTTCTGGCAGTCGCCCTTCTGTCACTTGAAAGGTTGAAATGCTCTCTGGTTTGGAATAAAGTCGAACTGCTTCCTCACCATTTTCAACGGTTAGGTCTGCCATATAGCCAAACTCAACACTTGCTCCTTGAAGGGTCTTTAGTTCGTCCTGATCTTCTTTGTCCAAGCCATAATCAGCTATCACTGCCAGATCCAAAGCATTGGCTTTACGGAGATAATCCCCTGCCGTGCGTTCCAAGTTTGGGCTAGTCACTTTGAGTCCTACTAGGGCTAAAGAACCCAGCATCATCAAGGTAAAGATAGAAACAAAGCGTCCCTTTGAAGTCGTCACTGACTGAAATAGGTCTTTCCGATATGTTTTTTTCATGCTAATACTCCAATATATCGATATCCTGTGGATTCTCATTAATCGTCACACTCTTAACCGTGGCATCACGCATATGAATCACGCGATCTGCAATAGGGGCTAGCGCGCCATTGTGGGTCACGATAATCACCGTCGTTCCTTTTTGACGAGACATGTCTTGGAGAATTTTCAAGACTTGTTTCCCTGTCTGGTAATCCAAGGCACCTGTCGGTTCATCACAAAGGAGAATTTTAGGATTCTTAGCTACAGCGCGTGCAATGGAGACTCGCTGTTGCTCCCCTCCAGAAAGCTGGGCTGGAAAGTTATTGAGGCGATGACCTAGCCCTACATCTGTCAAAACCTGCTCTGGATCCAAGGCATCTGTCACGATTTCTGAGGCCAATTCCACATTTTCCTTGGCTGTCAGATTGGAGACCAGATTGTAAAATTGAAAAACAAAGCCTACATCTTCACGACGATAGTTTGTTCGTTGGTGCGAACTATAGTTGGCAATATTGGCACCATCAATCCAAATCTCTCCCTCATCATTGGTATCCATACCTCCTAGGAGATTGAGAACCGTTGATTTTCCAGCACCAGAAGCACCAAGGATAATGACCAGCTCCCCCTTTTCAATTTCAAAATTCACATCACGATTAGCCACAATCTCCGTATCCCCAACCTGATAACGCTTGTAGCTGTGTTTCATTTCAATATAAGCCATATCGTTTATCTCCTTTTCAAAGCTCGTTTTCTTAAATCAACAAGATGTTGATTCTAAATCACAAATATTATATAATGGGCTAAGTCAAAAAGCAATAATCAAAAATCAACAAAGTGTTGATTTAAGAAGAAGGAAGATAAAATGGTTCAGAAACGAAAAACTACTACTAAGGAAGATATCAAAGAAGCTTTGATTCAGCTGCTATCAGAGGATAAATTTGAAAATATATCAATTAGTAAGCTCTGTAAACGGGCAGGAATTAATAGGGGAACTTTCTATCTACACTATGAAGACAAATATCAAATGATTGACAGTTTTAAAAGTGAAATTATTTCCCAGCTCTACATTTTTTTAGAAAAAGAAAGAGAATCGCCTAGAAAGTTTATGTTAGCCAACTTCTATATATTACGTTCGAACGAACGCCTTATTAACGCCTTGTCCCAAAGTCATTACATAGACTTTCGTGGTGCAATTCGTGAATTTCTAAGTAGCATTATTCTAACTGAAAATCAAAAAGAAAAGACTCGTCATTTCTTATCTGAAAACTTCCAAATTCCTCACAAATACGCTTTGGAAATCTTCTTATCAAGTATTGAAGGAATTATTTCTCTTTGGATTGCTGGGGGAGCTCAAGAAGAACCGGAAGAAATCACGGATATAATCTTATCAACCTATAACTACGAACACTGGAGCTACGAATCAAAAGAAGATTAATTCATACAACTTACTATTTCATAAGCTATATCCTCTCATTTTATACTTTTTCAATTAGCTAAATTGCCTTTTTTTAAACTTAGATACAAAAAAACCTAGGAATTCCTAGGCTTTCTGTTTATAGATTATTTTCCAAGGTAGTATTCAGAAACTACGTTCAATTTTTCGTCAAATTCGAATACCAATGGTGGGAAGTTAGGGATTTCCACGTCCATGATTTCGTCGTCTGACAAGCGTTTGATGTGTTTTACAAGGGCACGGATTGAGTTACCGTGAGCTCCTACGAATACGTTTTTACCATCTTTAAGTGCTGGAGCGATTTTGTCTTCCCAGAATGGAAGGGCACGTTCCAAAGTCACTTTCAAGTTTTCAGCATCTGGGATAACTGAGTCGTCAAGTGAAGCGTAACGACGGTCAGTGTGAGCTGAATGCTCATCATCACGGTCCATGTTTGGAGGCAATACATCGTATGAACGACGCCAGATGTGAACTTGCTCATCACCAAATTGTTCAGCAGCTTCAGCCTTGTTTTTACCAGTCAAACCACCGTAGTGACGTTCGTTCAAGCGCCATGATTTTTCAACTGGAACCCACAATTGGTCAGAAGCTTCAAGAGCCAAGTTTGTTGTTTTGATCGCACGTTTCAATACTGAAGTGTAAGCTTGGTCAAATTCGATACCAGCTTCTTTGATCAATTTACCAGCGTCAATCGCTTGTTGTGTTCCTTTTTCAGACAAATCAACATCAGCCCAACCAGTGAAAAGGTTAGCTTTGTTCCATTCAGACTCACCGTGGCGAGCAAAAACCAATTTTACCATTAGATGGATTCTCCTTTAATTTTTCGAGGTTGCCCTCGTTTATCTATTCTATTTTACACAATTTTTCACAAAAAAGCTAGTTAAAATCAACTAAAAAGAGAGAACAGTGTCCTCTCATCTAGTTATTATTAATTCGCGATATTCAATCAAGAAACGATTGCAATTATTTGTTATTTAAAGCATCAATTAAACGATCAGTATTCTTAGTTACATTAGTATCATTGTAACGATTATGAATTAGACCTCCAATTGTTTCTTTGCAATTTTCAAGATTAGCTTTTTCAAATACTACCACACTGACAACATGTGTTCCACCAGAAGTAAGATGCAAAACTAGTAGAGTCTGAAAAGCGCTTAGCACTGTTAATACATCATAAGCCGCTAATATCAATCCTCCGATAAATGAATTTGCATCATTGAAAGGCCAATAAGAGCGAAAATTATATCCCAAGCAAATGATTTGAAATCAAGACGAAATGAACTATCTACACTTGCAACATGATCAACAGGAATTGTTTTATTTTGAGAACCCAGTGGAATAACTTTTAAAATAGTAGGGTTAGAAGTTTTTATAAAGACTCCCTCTAAAGTAATGGAAGCTTTTAAATAGAATGTTAAATACGATGTAATGAAAGATTGTTTCATAATATTCTCTTTTTATTTTTTCAAGTTGTATTACATCATGTTTTCTTATAAAAAAGCATTTTGCTAACATATTCTTTTGCCAGATAATTCTTTAAATAAAAAAACAACCCTCAAACGGATTGTTTCACTAGACTATCAGACAAGGCCACGGACTTCTTTCAAAAATTTAGAAAAAGAAACAGCGCCTTTAATGATTAGAAATCCTCCTATCCACTCGGTCGCTGAAAGAAAGCCCAGCACGCCACCAATGATAAATAAAATAGATGGCAGCATTCGAAGTTGTTGATCCTCTTCGAAATAGATTAGCATAAAGGTTCCTAATGCAATCATCAAAATCTTAAAAAATGTCAGGAGCAGGGAAAAGGCAACCGTGGCAACCAGCATTTTTGAAGGATCTTTATAGATGATGGCCCCAGTATAGGATAGCAAAAATCGTAGAACAGGTCCCAAAAGCAAGGTTATACCTGCCAGCATACCCAGTCTCCAATTGAGTCGAACCAATCTATCTCTCTCCATAAGAACCTCCTTCTCTCGTAGCTATCATTCTACCACATTTCCCCAAGAAACAAAAGACCTTCTCAGTCACAAACAAATCGCCTACCGGCTTTCAGACAGCCCGACATAAAAAGAGAAGATCTGTCGATCCTCCCTTTTCATTTTCCACCCCTTATTTCTTAAAAATAGAGGTTCTGAAGTCGTTTGTTTGGTCAAGATAGGCCTTAAAGATTGCTCTCTTCAACTTATGAACGGCACTATCATACTCTGGATTATAGTTGCTCCAACGAGGACTTACAGCATCCTTGAGAACAGCTTGATCCATGAGGGCTTGCAATTCACTCACTTGATTGATGGTCTCTGTCGTATAGTTTGGCCATGATTTTGTCGGATCTTTAAAGGTCACTTGTTTCAAGTTTTTAAACTGATCCACACGTTCTTTATACATGGCTTTCTTAAAGGCAGCCCAAGATGCATACTTGCCTTCAAATACCTTGTCCAATACAAGTTTATCGGTCACCAATCCGCGTTCTTTACCATAGAGATTGATAGTTTTACCTTTTTGTTTGGCAACTTCTTCGTATTGGTTTGAGATATAAGGTACCATTCCATCCTTAAAGCCTTTGGAAGCCAAAAGTTCGTAAGCGATCCGACGTCCCATAAGGTCACCAGGTGTTCCTTTCTCACTGCTGAGAGCTGAATAGATTGGGGCAAAGAGTTTAATCGTATAGTATCCATTTCGCTCGTAGTCTCCAGATTGGTACTCACGAGATGACAAGATGTTATGGTCAATCAAACTATCAAAGTTAGTTAGTTTTTGGGCCTCTGCTTCTGTCAATTCTTTGACTACGTTAGTAGCGTATACCTCATTGCCATCTACTGGATCTTTCACATACTTGTTCTCAATCTTTCTGAGAGCCGCTATTTTCTGGTAAACATTTAGTTTGTTAACGATTGATTGCCCTTCGAGGTATTCCAGCATGTAGATAAGGTCAAACATGTTATGGACATAGCTCTGAAGATCTCTTGCGTTTTGGAATCTCTCTGTCGGATCCAAGACTTGCAGACGGGAGCCCTCTGTACTATCTGATGTTGAGTGTTTCAAGATAGAATTGATGGTAATGGTTGCGTCACTTGGTTGGTCAGGGGCTTGCAATAAGCCTTTTGCAAAGAACTCTGGGCCCAAGCCACTTCTTCGACCATAGCCACCAAGGTAGATATCCTGATCTGAATCATGGGTCATTTCATGGGTATAAGTAATGGCTCCATCCTTGTCCAGCATACGGTAAGACATATAATAGACGCCATCACCTGTTGCGTAGGCTCCATGCTGATTGTGTACTACCTTATTGCCAACTGGGCCAAAGAAGTTCTTCATAACTGGATTGGAGCTATCAAACTTAGCCTCCACTGTAGCTTTCCCAGAGGTTGTGTCATCACCAAACTTATAAGCATCATAAAGGAGAATCGTACGATAGAGTTTTTCACGCGATTGTTCATCTAAAATACGATACCAATAATCATAGTGATCTCGCTGGCGTTTGGCTGTTTCACGCGCATTTTCTTCAACAAAATCATTGAGATTCTTGCCCCCTTTATGGTCACTATTGCGGTAGCGATCATAGGCTCCAAATCCTAGACTAGACATGGTCGAGATGACAAATACTGATTTCTCTGGCAAGGTTAGGAGAGGCAAGACCATATTGCGGTATTTCCATGTGGCACTAGTAATGCGGTCATAGACACCGATAGAATACTTGGTGCCAGCTTGTCCTTGCTTAGTTTTGACTTCTTCAATATTAGATTTTTCTTCGACGATGTAAGCCTTGGTCTCTGATTTAAACCAGTCATTGTTACTTGTATTTGGTAAAAAGACTTTTCGGTAATGTTCTAGCGTGCTAAATAAATCTGTCGTTCCATGCTGGTTGGCAAGACTGATACCATAAGTATCGACATTATTCTTAGCAAGAAGATTATTAAAGCCAGATTTACCTAACTCAATCAGAGTATCTAGTGGTGAAGCATTCCCCTTACCAAAGAAGTCCAGATGGTACAGAACCAGGTCTTTGACGTTTACTTGACCGTAGCTGAAGTTATACCAACGTTCCAGATAGGTCAAACCAAGTAGCAAGGCTTCTTTGTTGCGTTTGATTTTATCTACAAGATAGCCCTTGGTAACTGAGTTATCACCAGCAAGTCCAGCATCTGCTGACAAGAGTTTCTTCAAACTGTCTTCCAGATGTTCCTTGGTTTTGGCGAACTGGTCTTCAAGGTAGAGCTCAGTCTGCTCGACTTTTGGAGAAATACCGAGTGTCTTTCTGATTGCTTCTGAGCGGTAGTCAACCTTTTGTAAGTCAGGTAAGACTTGCTTGATGATAGAGCTTTGGTCATACAAGAATTGGTTTGGCGTATAGAGAAGTCCTGTATCCCCTAGACTATATTCTGCTAATTTGGCGAAATCATCCTGGTAATGGAGATCAAGCTTTTCAG
The DNA here is from genome assembly GCF_003943825.1 of Streptococcus oralis. Taxonomy (GTDB): domain Bacteria; phylum Bacillota; class Bacilli; order Lactobacillales; family Streptococcaceae; genus Streptococcus; species Streptococcus oralis_CD. Next base: position 156,045 of record NZ_RJNJ01000004.1, on the reverse strand, counting down.
ATGAATGGTCCTTGTAGTGCAGCAAGAGTTTGTTTGCAGTCTGTTTGTTTGAAACAATGTCTGTGATGACTTGGTTATCCTTCATCATGACTACTGACAAGAGTTCTTTTTGATATAACAGACTGTTCTCCTTGACCAGATTTCCGTATTTGACGATGGTTGCCTTGTTGTAGAAAGGTAGCAATTTTTCAATGTTTTTATAAGCCAAGTTGCGCTTAGCTTGATAATGGGCCACCTTAGAAAAATCACTGTCCTTTTTGCCACTTGTTGAGAGGGGCTCCACTGTTGGTAAAGTGAGAGGATTGATTGCTACTTTCTTGCTTTCAATCTGGGAAGCATCTAGCATCGTTCCTCTTTCTTCAAAGGATTCCTTGCTGACGACCTCATCCTTGACCAAGGTGACATTGTAGACTCTGTTGGTCTTGCTACTGAATGTGTCCTTCACCTTCATATCATTATAGTGGTAACCAGTGATGGCATTTCCGTTGGTTACATTGACATCGCTGAGGACATTAGTCAAACTTCCAGCATGCTTTTCTAGATTAGAAGTTCGGTCCCACAAATAGCCTGCTACTCCCGCGACTCTACCAAAGTGCTTGACATTGTTGATATCCCCCTCAGCATAGCTATGCTGGATTTTCGCATCTCGGTCTACTAGACCTGCAAGACCACCCACTGTCTGATCTGAACTATTTGTGTTGGATGAAATGGCTACTGTCGCTTTTGACTTGGTAAGTAAAGCCTTGTCACCTGTCAAATGACCGACCAGACCACCAATATTGTAGGCAGCAGTCGTTTCATAAGTGTTGATAATTCTTCCCTTGAAACTGCTCTCTGTGATGCTTGATTGCTCCGCCTTAGCTAGCAAACCACCGATACCACGTTCACCAGCGAGAACACCATCGACGTGAACTTGCTGAATCTTTGTGTTATTCTGGGCTTCATAGGCCAGTGAACCAATATCATCTTTCCCTGAAATGGAGACATTTTTCAGACTCAATTTTTCTACTCTAGCGCCGCTCAAGGTTTCAAACAGAGGCTTTTTCAAGTTGTAAATAGCATACTGCTTGCCATCTTTTTCACCGATCAGCTGACCAGTAAAGGTGCCCTTGATGTACGATCTATCATCAGGTCCCAGTTCTACTTCATTGGCATTCAAACTAGCTGCTAAATGATAGGTTCCAGAGAGATTCTGGTTGATAGCTTTGACTAGGTTGCTAAAGGAAGTAAAGGTTGTCGTTTCCTCTCTAGCCCTCTTAGCTAGGTAGAAGGTGAAATTATCAACATATTTATTTTCTAGCTCTTGCTGGAGTTTCTCAGCCTTGGCTGTGATTTTATAAACTGGCTGACCATCTTTCGTTTCTGCCGTTATTGAAGTGACTGGTAGATAGACATCTTTAAACGACGAAGATTTAACCTTAACAAAGTAAGTGTCTGGATTACTTGGGACACCGTCTAAAGAAACGTGTTGTTTGTAAGTACCATTGGTCTGACTATACAACTCCAGATCCGAAACATTTCTTAATTCAAGTGTTTTCTCTGGATCTTTTTCTTTTGGTTTTTCTGTCGGAGCTTCCGGTTTTACTTGCTCAGTATTGCCAGTATATTCTGGAAGAGGAGCGACTTGTTCCGGTTCTACAATGGCTCCTGCTTGCTCACCTTTATATTCTGGTAAGGAAGATTGAGTCTCAGGTTCCACAATGGCACCTGATTGCGTATCTGTATATTCTGGTTTTTCGCTTGTCTCAGGGGCTACAATTGCTCCCGCTTGAGTTCCTGTATATTCTGGTGTTGGTGGCACCTGTTCAGGCTCTACGATTGCTCCAGACTGCTCACCTGTATAGGCTGGTTTGTCAGTCGTTTCTGGTTCCACCAAAGCCCCAGACTGGACACCCCCAACCTCTGGCTCAACTTTTTCCGGTTCAACGATGGCACCAGCTTGAGTTCCCTGATACTCAGGTAGTGGAGCGACTTGCTCGGGTTCAACGACTGCTCCTGCTTGGGTGCCTGTATATTCTGGTCTTTCAGCTGTTTCTGGGGCTACAACCGCTCCCGCTTGCTCGCCTGTATATTCTGGTAATGGAGCCTGAGTCTCAGGCTCTCCTTTTCTTGCAGACTGAGGTGCTTCACTCGGCACAACTGCCTTCTTAGTCCCTTTTTCTACTATACGTGGCAAGGCTTCTTCTACCTTAGTCGAGAGAACTTCCCTAGAAATTTCTTGGTTTTCAACAGTGAAAATGCGAACAAGCTCAATCTTCTTCCCAGCACGACCTTCTTGTTTGACATGGATGGTTCCCTCTGTTAGTTCTGGATTTTCCTGCACCACTTCTGAAACATCTAGTTTGGTTACAATCTCTTGGTCTTTGTATAAGAGCTCTGGTTTGTTCACGCGACCAGCCAAGACTTCGTCCTGAGGATCCACACTAGCAAGACCAGACGGATTTTGATTAGATAAATCTTGAGAAGGGGTTTGATTTTCAGTAGGGAGTGTAGGAGATGGAGCTTTCAGCTCATCTCCTGCCTTTTGTCCACCTTCGTTGGCTTGGAAATGAGGTTGAACTGTATAGTCAAGTTTCTGATCCCTAGCAGCAGTTTCTTGCTGATTAATCTCTTTGTCTTGCTTAATATAGCCTAGATAAGTATAACCTGATAAGGCACGTGGCAAAGGCAGACTATCTCCTTGGGATAATTGGTATTCCTGATTGTACTGGAGCAAAAGTTGATTTTCAATAGCCTGAACTGAAGAAGCCAAACCACTGCCCATCCCTGTTACCAAAATCACATTCAAGAGGGCTTTCTTTTTGCCTTTCTTTTTCGATACGACAAAAATAAGAAGGCCAATTGAAGCTAGGGCTCCACCAGTTAAAACACTAGTAAGGCTATTCTGCCCACCTGTATTGGGCAACTGACCTAGTTGGGCTTTCTCATCCATACGGTAGACTAGATAATAGGTGCTCTCACTATCTTCCGCAATCTTCGGAATATCCTTGACAATCAAGTCCTTCTCTTGACTACTTAGCTCTGTATCCGTCACATATTTGTAGTGAACAGCTACATTTTCTTGAGCAAATACGGTCCCACTACTCGCAATGGACACAAAAAATAGGCTTGAAATCGAAGCTGACACAAGTCCAATTGCTAATTTTCGTAAGGAGAAACGATGCTGCTTCTCTCCAAAAAACTTTTTCATTCTAAATCCTCTCAACTTTTACCTTCTATCAAGAAAATAACTAGCATTATATTTTGATATAGGTATTTCACATCCACCATTATACTATAAAAATACTTCCTTGTCTCAAATAAATGCTTTAGATTTTACGAATGTAAAAGCTTATTTATCCTGTCAAATTTACCCCTGGTTGATGACAAAAAAGAAGGCTAAGCGCCTTCTCTTATTTCAAAATATTTCTAACAAAAGTCATTATTCTTGAATCTCGAATTTTTTCAAAAGTCCAAAATAGAGGGATCCACCAATGATTGTCAGAATTCCTCCTACCCATCCCAAGAATGGGATCAATCCAACAGAACCACCTACGATAAACAAAACAGACGGTGCTGGCGTCACACGTTCATCGTCCTTGTAATAGACAATAGACACAATTCCTAAAACCAAGACAGCAATTTTTACCAATGCCAAAATGATTGAAAAAATCGTCAATATACCAACTGTTGCATCAGAGTCCTCCGTCGCCGCAGCAGCCCCGACAGCTATCATAAACATAACAAGAGGTGCCAACAGCAAGACGATACCTGAAATAAGACCAAAAATCGCATTTACGCGAGCAAGTGCTTTTGTTTTCATCCGAATCTCCTTAAAAAAATTTTACAACTATCATTTTATCATATTTTCATGAAAAACAAAAGAAATTTCAAAATGAGTATACTAGATGGTGAATGATTTCCAATTTCTCTCCAGACATTTAGAGTAAAAAATAGGTCATGTATCAGATTGTTTGTAAATTCATTCGTTTTTGTACTAAGCAAGCCATTCACCTAAAAAAAGAAGATCACTTGGATCTTCTTTTTTCGTGTCTATCTTTCAAAGATAGACTGTCTGAAGTCGTCTGTAGCACGTAGATAAGCGTTGAAAATACGATACTTGAGTTGGGCGACACTGCTCTTAGAGCTGTCTGATAAGGCACGATCAATGTTCTTAGCTGAGGCATCCGCTAGTACTGCTAAGTACATATAATCTTGTAATTCCTCATAAGAAGAAATCGTAATTTGTCGTTTGCTATCTAGTTTTCCTGCTTCAAACTCGATGGTGATAGGGCGAAGGAAGTTTTGAGCCTTATTGTATCGCTCATTCAACATAGCTTTCTTCAAATCCTTCCATGATTCATACTGACTACCGTAGAGGTTTTTAAGGATCCGATCATCTCCAACTACTCCGACATCTCCACGGTTCCAAGTTGAGTAGGTCTTATCACCTTCTTTGAGAGCTTGGCCAGCGTATTGGCCAGATACATATGGGACAAATCCTTGTTGGTAGCCCTTGTCTCCTAGCAATTCATAGGCTCTACGGCGGAACATAAGTCCCCCAGGAGCACCAGTTGGATTGTCCAGAGCTGCATAGAAGGAAGCAAACATATTGATGACATAGTAGCCATTTCGTCCAAAGCTAGCTCTATCCCAACCATCGCGACGACCAATGATATTATGATCAACCAGAGCATCGACAGATTTTAGTTTGGCTGCTTCTTCGGCAGTTATAGGGACAATTCGATCATCAGCGTGGGCTTGTTTACCATAAGAAGTTTTTTCAAAGTTATAATTTTCAGCCTTACGGTACCATTTCATTTTCTGTTGATCAGTTAGAACTCCAGTAACAATATCCCCTTCTACATAATCCAGAAGGTTCAGTACGTCAAAGACTCCATGCATGTAGTCGCGAAGAGCATCTGCTGAGGAGAATCGGGCAACAGGATCATAGGTATGGTAACGTGTGGTCGAATCTTTATCTCCTTGATAGAAGCTATTGAGAACGAGACCTTTTTCGCTAACATTGGTTACAGACTCTAACATTCCTGTAGCAAAGCTCTCAGGTCCTTCACCCTCACGACGACCATGTCCTTCAAAATAGATAGAACCATCCGAGTTGTGGGTCATTTCATGGGTATAGACCATGGTTCCAGAAGCTCCCAGCATCTGGTCATAGACGTAGAAGACTTCATAACCATTGGCAAAGGCTCCTAGTCCATTGTCTCCGTGATACTTGCCAGCAGGGCCAAAGAAATTGTACATAGCAACAGAGGTCTTATCATTACGCTGAGCCCAATATTGCTGGCCTTTATCATTATAAAGAAAGAAACCGTCTGTAACAATCACCCGTCTGAATAGAGTGTCTTTCCTGTTTGGACTTAAAATGTTGTACCACATGTCATAGTGGTTTCGTTGCCATTCAGCTGATTGATCCACAAGTTTTTCAACGTGTCGATGGAGTTCCTCGCCTGAGAGAACTCTGCCACCTTCTTTCCTGTAGCCTCCAAAGCTACCAAAGGCAATAGTCGACATATTGCTGATGATATAGACATCTCTTTCAGGTAAGGTCAGAAGTTGGAGGACCATTTGCTTGAAGCCCCAATCTCCCTGAGTCAGCCTGTCATAGACCTTGATTGTATACTTACTCTTACGATCTGCATTGTCCTGTTTAGCCTGAATTTCTGGCAGACTTGAACGAGCTTCTACGATATAAGCCTTGGTATTTTCCTTGAACCACTCACTGTTGGTTTTATTTGGCAAGAAGAGTTCACGCAGACTTTCTAAGTAAGCAAAGAGGTCTCCTTTGCCTTTTTCCTTGGCTAGAGATTGTCGGTAGGCATTGAAGTTGTTTTGCGCTCGAAGATTGCCCATTCCAGAGTTCCCAAGAGCGATGATAGTATCCAGTGTCGAAGCTGCTTGATTGCCAAAGAAATCAAACTTATAGACATTAAGATCTTTGGTATTGAACGTTCCATAGTTGACATTGTACCATCGGTTGAGATAGGTTAGACCAATCATGAAGGCTTCTTTGTTCTGCAGAATCTTTTGGCTAATCGCATCCGCTACGGCAAGGCCTAGGGTGTTGATCGACTTGTCAACTGAAAGCACCTTGAGGAGCTCCTGACCTAGTCCAGCCTTGGTTTGTTCAAAGGCTTTTTCTAGATAAAGATCATCTAAGGAAGCTGTTTCACCAATCCCTAATACTTTACGCACTGCAGCCGAGTCATAGGTCACAGATTTGAGTTCATGCAAGACACTCTCTTTAATAGACTGGTAGTCAGATAGGAAGGCTTCTGGCGTATAGAGTAAATTCTTATCAGCAATGCTATATTCTGCAATCTGGCCATTGGCAAAATCACCCTTGTAGGTCAGATCAAGATAAGAGATTGTCTTATCTGCATAATGAAGCATCAGTCTATTGATTTCACCCTTATGGCTGTTGACATCCGTTATCAGCGTCTCGTCTTTCATCGGAACCACATCTAGCAGGGCTACTTTGTTGAGTTTATCATCTTCAGCTAATTGGTTGGCTGTATGAACGATGAAGTCTTTGTTGTAGAATGGTAATAGTTTTTCTACATTTTCGTAGGCTTGCTTTCTGGACTCTTGGGCTCCCCTCACTCGACTATAGTCTGTTTGATGCTGGTAAGCTTGCTGCAATGACTCTTGGTCCGTCAAGTTTGAAGTGATTCCAAAGGACTGACGTTTGGCTTGCGCATCGGCTTCTGAAATAGAACGGACAAAACGCTCATCTTTTCGATTTGCTGTAGTTCCTTCAAGAACATAAGAGTCCCGAACAGAGGCCTCAGGATACGGATCTCCTGTCATGGCATGCCCATTTTGAACCTTGACACTAGTCAAGACATTTCGGACCTGTCCATTGTTCCAAGTAGATCCAATTGCTCCACCGACTTGGCCAGAATGTCCTGCATTTTGGATAGAACCACTCACATAAGAAGTTTCTAATCTAGCTCCATTCTGCAAGCGACCAATCAAGCCACCAACACGCTGGTCTCCATTTCGACCCGTTACTTGGATAGATACATCCGCCTGACTCTTCTGCGCCAGTGATTGGTTGCCGTGGAAATTACCGACCAGGCCACCAATATTGTACTCCTGCCCTCCATCTTGGGTGCTGGTGATGGACCCTTTAAAGGCAACATTGGTTAGTTTTGTGTTTTGGGCAACTCCTACGAGTCCACCGATATGCTTGTTCCCAGATAGACTACCACTTACAGAAACATCCGTAATCGTTGCATTTTGAGCATTGCTAGCCAAGGCCCCTATAGAATCCTTGCCTGTAACTGCAGCCGATTTCAAGGTCAGTTGCTGGATGGTGGCATTTTTCAAGGTTGCAAAGAGTGGTTTTGCCAAGTTGTAGATGGTATAATCTTTGCCATCCACTCGGCTAGTTAGACTACCTGAAAATTCTTCTGGTACATAGCTTGTCGCAGACTGTTCCAACTGGAGTTCATCCGCTGAAACATCCGCTCCTAGTTTGAAGTTTCCAGTCGGGTTTGACTTCATGGCCTCTATGAGCGCTTTGAAGGACGTATAGACACCTTCTTGGCTAAGAGGCGTTTTCGGCAGTTCAAAAGAGTAATCTGGACGATAATGGTCCCCTTCTCCCTCGACGAGCTGATTAGCTGATACCGTTACGGAGTAGGCATTTCCCTTGTCTGTAATCTTAGAAACAGGTAAGAGCATGTCCTTGAACTTATCTGACTGAATGCGGACATAGTAGTTGTCCAAATCAGACGGCACTTCCGACAAGGATAGGTAACGTCGGTAGTGACTGCCATCTTTACCGTACAGTTCAATGCGGTCAATGTCTTTGATTTCAACTTTCTTATAATCTAGCTGAACTGGACGTTGATCCTCTATACTAGTTTGTTCCCCCTGACCCAGGTCATATTTCATGACAGTTTTGAGAGTATAAGGAGTATAGTAGTCCAAGTCATCAAGTGTCAATTTTTGAGCGAGGTCCACAAGGTCGACTTCCTTAATTAACGTTTCACCCTTGTATAGCTGCACTTTGGCTGATTGATAGCTAGCTGTAGCATCCGTCAGGTGATAGCTAAGAGAAACTTGGCGTTTGTCTTCTCCCTTCTCGACACGGACTAGAGAGAGGGTTGGTTTTCTCTTGACTCCATCCAGAGCTTGACGAGCTGCCTCGAGATCCGTCCGAACTTGATCGACCAAGGCTTGATTGGCGAAAGGATTGTCCAAAACGAGCTTGGCCTGATCTAGAGCACGACGATAGCGGAGTTTGGCTTGTTCATCAGCATACTGGTAAGCAACTGTAGACTGAGTCACATCCTTCATGTCAAATTCAACACCAAGAGTTTTCTTATCAACAGGTTGACCGTCTAGATTATTCTTAGCAGTTTCAAGGGCATTTTTCAAGGAATCAACCTGTTCTTGACTGGCATGAGATGCCTCAAAGAGAGCTTGGGCATTTGCGACTGCCTGTTTATAAGACTCTTGATCTGCAGTGGTATCATTGAAATACTGATGCGTTTTCTGGATGCTATCGGCCTCTTCCACTAATTGGTGCAAGGGTTCGAGGTCGAGGGTTCCTTTTTCTGGTTCCACAGGAGCGTGATCCGCATTTGTAGAAATTGGTTTTGTACCGACTTTGATAATCTGAGGAACTGCTTCTTTTGTGATAGTGTTAGAGATTTCCTCTGTATTTTCGACTTTTCCATCTACTAAATACTGACGAGTCACAATCGTACGCACGCCATCTTGACCAGCTTGGCTAACTTCCCTTTGTCCCAAAGGCAGGTCTGCACTTTCCACTTCCTTAGTTGGATAGGGTTCGGCCACTGTTGTGGTAACGTCCTTTTCTTCAACGTTTAAGCTTGGAACTTCATTTACAGGAGCGTCTGTTGGTTTCTCGCTAACAGGGCGTGTTCCAACTGTTACGATCTCTGAGACCGCTGGAGTCGTCACTTCGTTGGAGATTTCCTGGCTTCTCTCTACTTTTCCATCTACCATGTACTGACGGGTGACGATTGTACGCACTCCATCTTGACCAGCTTGGGTTATCTTGGTCTGGCCAACTGGCAAGCTATCACTCTCTACTCGTTCTCGAGTGTAGGGTTCTGCTACCGTCGTAGTAACGTCCTTTTCTTCAACGTTTAAGCTTGGAACTTCATTTATTGGAGCGTCTGTTGGTTTCTCGCTAACAGGACCTGTTCCAACTGTTACGATTTCTGATACTGCAGGAGTTGTCACTTCGTTAGAGATTTCCTGGCTTCTCTCTACTTTTCCATCTACCATGTACTGACGGGTGACGATTGTACGCACTCCATCTTGACCAGCTTGGGTTATCTTGGTCTGGCCAACTGGCAAGCTATCACTCTCTACTCGTTCTCGAGTGTAGGGTTCTGCTACCGTCGTGGTAACATCTTTTTCTTCAACTTTTAAGCTTGGAACTTCATTTACAGGAGCATCTGTTGGTTTTTCACTAACGGACTCCTCTGGGCTTGGTTTTGTAGGAGAAAGGACCTTGCTTCCGACTTTTCTAATCTCAGAAGTAGGCTCAGTCGTTACCTGATTGGAAGCCTCCTCTGTATGGATCACCTGACCATTTAAAATGTAGCTGCGGGTCACAATGGTACGACTACCATTTTTCCCTGCCTGAATCACCTCAGTTTGACCTTGTGGCAAATCAGCTGCTTCTACTTCCTCTACTTGGAAAGGAATGATCTCTGTACGACTCGTATCTTTACTCTCAACCTTTAACTCTGGTTGTTCAAAGACAGGAGCTTCACTTGGTTTCTGAGCACGATACTCTTCCTGCGCTTGACTTCCGTTTGAAGTTTGAACTGGAGTATCAATAGGAGCCGAATGATTCAACTCTTTCTTGCCATCAAGTGGAGAGTTTACTTCTTTTTGAGATTTCAAATACCCTACATATTGGTAGCCTTCAATCGTAAGTGGGGATTGCAATGTTTCCCCGACCTGTACAGTCAATTCCTGATTATAGTCTGCCAGCATTTGATTTGTCAAAGCCAAGGAAGTTGGCGCGATCAGCTGACTTCCTAGACTGGTCAAGAGCATGAAAGAAGCTAGCTTTTTGCGATCATCTCTGCCCAGTTTAATCGCTACGACCAGTAGTACAATACCTGCCCCCGCTGCAATTGAGCTAAAGAGTTGGCTGTGACCAGTTGCAGGCAGCTGTCTCGTCGGACGATAAATCAAATAGTAAGTATCATCTGTTTCCTCAGCAAACTGTGGCAATTCTTTGACTACCAACTGCTTTTCTTGGTCCGTGAGTTCACTCTCTGTCACGTACTTATAGTGAATCTGTTTTGTGACGGATGGCGTCTGTTCACTGGCTGCTACACTAGCAAGAGAACCTCCTCCACTAAAAAGGTAGAAAACCCCTACCAGAGCAGAAACTAGACCAACCGAAACTTTTCTCAATGAAAAACGCTGGTGCTTTTCTCCTAAATAACTTCTTTTCATTCCTAATCTTTCCTTCATCATGATTTGAATCCCCTCTATTCTACCGAAATTTACTAGATTATTCAATTTATTTGCTATAAATAATAGCCACAAAAAACTGCTAATCTTTTCAGTTCATTTGCGCTTTCAAAATTCTTATCTTATCAGGTCTTGAATGCACAAACAAGATCATGGAGAAACCACAGAAAAATTCCTAGGTAGCCTTAAACCTAGGAATTTTTCAAATTTTAATCAAACAGAATCGTTTCCTTATTTCTTGAAAATAGACTGTCTGAAGTCGTCTGTCTCACGAAGATAAGCGTTGTAAATCTTCTTCTTGAGCAGGTTAACCCAGCTAGCTTCGACACGGCTAGTAGCATTGGTAATGTTGCGTACATCCTCTGCCACGGCTGCATCCATCAACTGCTGCATCTCTGCATAAGAGCGAATGGTTACTTTCTTGGTACTGTTTGGATTTTTAAGCTCGTACTCAATGGTAATTGGCTTCAGCTTGGTCAGCTGATCAATCCGCTCTTGATACATAGCTTTCTTGAAGGCTACCCAAGAGGTGTATTCACCCTTAAATACATTTTCCAAGACTTTCTGGTCCGTCACGAGACCAACATCTCTTCCAGACCATCCGTCCCACGTTTTCTTGCCTTCATCGAAGGCTTCCTGAGAGTACTGACCAGAAACATAAGGGACAAATCCGTCATGATAGCCCTTGGCTGCCAGTAATTCATAGGCTGTGCGACGGAACATGACGTCACCTGGCGCTCCATTTGGATTGCTCAAGGCTGAGTAAATTGGTGAGAAGAGGCTGAGGCTGAGGTAGCCATTTCGACCATATTTCCCGCTTTCCTTGTTCTCCCGACGAGTGATCACATCATTTTCAATGAGAGAGTCAAAGGTCTTCAGTTGCTTGATTTCCTCAGCTGTGAAGCTTCGCGTCTGGTTACCTGCGTGGGTCTCCTTACCATACTTATCTGTAATATAGTAATTCTCCATCTTCCTGAACCACTGTAACTTGGAAGCATCGCTCTGCTTCAACATAGAAGTACCTTCTAGATAGTCCAAGGTGTAGATCATGTCAAACATACCATGAACATAGTGTTGCAGGTCTGCTGCATTTTGAACGCGTTCCTTGAAATTATAGGTATGCATACGTGTCTTAGAATCCTTGTCCACCTTGAAGAGAGTATTGAGCGTAATGGTTGGTTCATCTGGGCTTGGCGAAGATTGCAAGAGTCCGCGAGCATAGAGTTCCGCACCCAAGCCCTCACGACGACCATAACCTTCAAAGTAAATAGCACCGTCAGAGTTATGGGTCATTTCATGGGTGTAGACAGAGTTTCCATAGTCTTCCAACAATTTAGCAGCATCAAAGTGAGTTACACTACCCGTAGCATAGGCATTATAGCCCTTGCTTGGATACCACTTGCCAGCTGGTCCAAAGAATTCCTGCATAGCCTGTGATTTTTTGTCATTAGCTGGAGCCCAATATCTTTGACCATTCTTGTCAACCAATGAGAATCCATCATAAACCAGAACCGAACGGAAGAGCTTGTCCTTGCTTTCTGGACTCAGAATCTTATACCAGAAATCATAGTGGTCGCGCTGGTATTCAGCTGTTTTTCTCACTCTGTCTTCAACATATTCAACTAGTTCTGCATCTGTGCGGATCCTGTTATTAGCATCAAGACGATAGCGATCATAAGCTCCCATAGAGAGGGTAGACATATTAGAGATAGCATAGACACCTTTCTCGGTCATGGTCAAGAGTGGCAGGAGCATGCCCTTGTGTTCCCAATTATCTGCAGTAATCTTGTCATAAACACCGACAGAATACTTGCTCTTGCCCTCGGCTGCGTCCTGAAGCTGTCTCGCTTCTGCTACATCGGACTTAGCCTCAACGATGTAAGCTTTTGTATTGGTCTTGAGCCATTCATTATTGGTCTTGTATGGTAGGAAGAGCTGACGGTAGCCTTCAAGGTAATTGAAGAGTCCTCGCTTGCCAGTTGCTTCAGAGAGCGAATTATCATACGCTGTATAGTTGTTCTTAGCCTTGAGATTCTCTAGTCCTGATTTCCCTAAAGCAATGATTGTATCAAGAACCGAAACGTCATTTTTACCGTAGAAATCCATCTTGTAAGCCAACAAGTCCTTAACATTAAAGTTATCATAGTTGATATTGTACCAACGGTTAAGGTAAGTCAGACCCAATAGGAAAGCTTCTTTATCAGCAAGAATCTTCTTAACAAGATAATCATTAACTACTTCACCTTCAGTATTGATAGCCTTATCCATAGCTAGCACTTTGCGAAGCTCACCTGATAGCTGACTTTTCACCTGCGTAAATGCGGTGTCTAGGTATAGTTCATCCAAAGAGGTATCTGCTGCTACACCGAGAGCTGTACGCATAGCTGGCGAATCAAGAACGACCTTGTTTAACTCTGGCAAAACTTGATTTAGAATGCTAGTATAATCTGATACAAAGGCTTCTGGAGTATAAAGAAGGTCTAACCCCTTGATACTATACTCAGCAATGTCTCGATTTACGAAATCTCCCTGATAAGATAATTCTAGATAGTCAATGGTATTGTCCATGTAGTGAAGCATCAAACGATTGATTGCAGTTTTATTGCTATGGATATCAGTGATAATCTGGTCACCCTTCATCGGAACAACATCCAGTAGGTACTCCTTGTTCAACTTATGATCTTTCGGAATCTTGTTAGCAAACGAAACAATGGTTTCTTTATTGTAGAAAGGAAGCAGTTTCTCCATATTTGCATAAGAATATCCGCGGTCAAATTGAGCATTGTTTACTTGACCATAGTCGACAAAACGCATATTTAGATTCGTGTCATCTAGGCTAGTTGTTATGTCCATAGCAGTCAGTTTTTCTTCCATTTCTTCTTGAGTAATGGTAGAAGTAACAAACTGATCGTTTTTCAAGGTTTCACTCTTGGCAACTTTATATGCTTGCGTAATGCGGTCGTTCTTGTATCCCTGATCCCCAGAAATACTGTAAACATTTGTACCGCTAACATTACTGATCACATTATCAACCAAACCATTAAAGTAGTTCGAGCCGACCACTCCACCGATTTGACCGCTAGTGGTTGCATTATATAGTTTTCCTGTCACATAAGATTTGGTAATTCGAGCATTGTTTTCTAGACGTCCAACCAAACCACCGATACGTTGTTCATTTGATCGTGCACCACTTATAATCGTTACATCTGCTTTACTTTGGCTAATAAGAGATTCTCCTCCTTTAAGGCTTGAAACCAAACCACCTACGTTATAGGCTTTGATGTGTTGACTGTTAGATAGGATGGTACCCGTAAAGGAACTATTTGTAATCTTCGTATTGGTTCCATTAACTACTAGACCCGCTACGTTAGAGGCGTTTCCTACTACCGATACTCTCCCCTGAACAGAAACATCTGTGATTCGCGCATTCTCCGCATTACGTGCCAGCGCAGCCGAGTCATAGGTACCCACGATATTCACATCTTTAAAGTCGATATTTGAAATGGTAGACCCACTCTTGAGGTTTTCAAATAAAGGCTTGGCTAGATTATAAATGGCGTATTGCTTGCCATTTTGACTACCAGTCAGACTGCCGGTGAAGTTCCCTTTGAGATAGACATAATCCGCAGGAGCTAGGTTGACCTCACTCGCATCCAAATCAGCTCCCAGAACATAATTTCCTGCCATATTTCGCTTCATAGCGTCCACCAATCCAGCAAAGCTAGTGTAGACATTTTGCTGACTTGGGACTGCCTTACTGATGTAGAAGTCGTGCCCAGACTTATAGCCCGCTTCACTTTCTTGGACGAGTTCAGGAAGGGTTACATTAACCTTATAGACTGCCTTACCATCTTTCTCTGCTTCAGAAATGCTGTGAACTGGTAGGAGAATTTCCTTGGATTCACTTGATTTGATCTTAACGAAGTAGGTAGACAGATCTGTAGGCATAGAGCTCATCGATACAAAGCGCTTGTATTGGTCGTTTTCTTTATGATAAAACTCAACAGAATCAATATCACGGAAGGCAATCTTCTTGTATTCTAACTCAAAGTTACGACTGTCTGTTTCAAACTCAGTGAAGTTGCCATTATCCAGTTCATAAGTCAGCTTGGTTTTTAGAGTGTAGCCTGTGTAGTAGTCTAGGTCGCCAATTTTCAAGCTGCCAGCGAAGTTGGTAATTGAAAGAGTGCGAATCAGCTGGTCTCCCTGGTACAATTCTGCAGTCGCTGAACGGAAGGACTGGGTCTGGTCTTCCAATCTATATTGGACCGTCACCGACTTATCATCAGCATTCTCAGTCAGACTTAGAATGGAAATAGTCGGCTTGACTTTAGGCACTCCATTTAGAGCTTCTTTGGCTGCTGTCAGGCTAGCAAGAACTTGGTTGACTTGCACTTGTGTAGCAGTCTGATTGTTCAAAACTCCCTCTGCCTTGGTCAATTCGTCAGTATAAGCTGTCTGCTTTTCTGAATCCGCATTCTTATATTTAACCGAAGTTTTAACCGTTGGATTTAAATCGTACTCAGTCTGAAGAGCTGTTTTAACAACTTCAAGACCACTTAATTGAGCCTTGGCTTGATTGATTTGTTCCACCAGTTGGTTGACTTCTGCTTGGCTGGCTTGGGATTGGCTCAGAATCGCCTGCCCTGCCGTCAAAGCAGCATCATAGTTAGCTTGATGACCCTGACTATCGTTGAAATAACGGGCCTGAGCTTTAATCTGATCCGATTCTGCCAAGAGATTATGCAGTGAAATTAAATCGAACTCCTCTAAAGCATCTGCTTTCGGTGCATCATTTGGTACCATGGTTGGTTTAGCAGTTCCGACTTTGACTACTTGCGTTACAGGAGCTAGAGTTTCCTCATTGGATAATTCTTGGCGGTCGATTTCCTGACCATTGGAACTGTAGACTCGAGTCTTGATAGTTCGTTCGCCTTGGACACCCGGAGTTGTAATTTGACGAGCATCACGAACCAATTCGTCCGTTTCTTCTTCACGAATTGTGAAGTTAATCTTCTCAACGCGAGTTTCGTCGGTATAAGTTAGGGGATACTCTGGTAAAGCCTCTGCTTTCGGTGCTTCATTCGGTACCATAGTTGGCTTAGCCGTACCAACTTTGACGATTTGTGTTATCGGAGCCAAGGTTTCTTCATTCGAAAGTTCTTGACGGTCAACCTCTTGACCGTTAGAACTGTAAACACGAGTCTTAATGGTACGTTCGCCTTGGACTCCTGGAGTTGTTATTTGACGGGCATCTCGAACAAGATCATCCGTTTCTTCTTCACGAATTGTGAAGTTAATTTTCTCAACCCGAGTTTCGTCGGTATAAGTGAGTGGATACTCTGGCAAAGCGTCTGCTTTTGGCGCATCGCTCGGTACCATGGTTGGCTTAGCTGTGCCAACTTTGACAATTTGTGTTACAGGAGCCAAGGTTTCTTCATTCGAAAGTTCTTGGCGGTCGATTTCCTGACCGTTAGAACTGTAGACACGAGTCTTGATCGTGCGCTCTCCCTCAACACCTGGAGTTGTGATTTGACGAGCATCTCGAACAAGCTCATCGGTATATTGCTCCTCGATGTTGAAGGCTATTTTCTCAACCCGAGTTTCGTCGGTATAAGTTAGGGGATACTCTGGCAGAGCTTCTGCTTTCGGTGCATCACTTGGTACCATAGTTGGCTTAGCTGTGCCGACTTTGACGATTTGAGTTACGGGAGCCATGGTTTCTTCATTAGATAACTCTTGACGATCGATTTCCTGACCGTTAGAGCTGTAAACACGAGTCTTAATCGTACGCTCACCCTCAACACCTGGTGTTGCAATCTGGCGGGCATCTCGAACAAGCTCATCGGTTTCTTCTTCACGAGTGGTGAAGTTAATCTTCTCAACCCGAGTTTCGTCAGTATAAGTCAACAGATACTCTGGCAGGGCGTCTGCTTTCGGTGCATCGCTTGGTACCATGCTTGGTTTAGCTGTGCCGACTTTGACAATTTGCGTTACGGGAGCTAAAGTTTCCTCGTTGGACAACTCTTGGCGGTCAACCTCTTGACCGTTAGAACTGTAGACACGAGTCTTGATCGTGCGCTCTCCCTCAACACCTGGTGTTGTGATCTGGCGGGCATCTTGGACCAATTCATCCGTAGTTTGCTCTTCAATGTTGAAGGCTATTTTCTCTACACGAATTTCGTCGGTATAAGTCAACGGATACTCTGGCAGGGCGTCTGCTTTCGGTGCTTCATTCGGTACCATAGTTGGCTTAGCCGTGCCGACCCTGACGATTTGCGTTACAGGAGCTAGGGTTTCTTCGTTAGACAACTCTTGACGGTCAACAACTTGACCGTTAGAGCTGTAAACACGAGTCTTAATCGTGCGTTCACCTTGGACTCCCGGAGTTGCGATTTGACGAGCATCTTGAACTAATTCATCCGTATATTGCTCCTCAATGTTGAAGGCTATTTTCTCTACCCGAGTTTCGTCAGTATATGTCAACGGATACTCTGGCAGAGCGTCTGCTTTCGGAGCTTCATTCGGCACCATATTTGGCTTAGCTGTGCCGACCTTGACGATTTGTGTTACGGGAGCTAGAGTTTCCTCGTTGGACAACTCTTGGCGGTCAACCTCTTGACCGTTAGAACTGTAGACACGAGTCTTGATCGTGCGCTCTCCCTCAACACCTGGTGTTGTGATTTGACGAGCATCTCGAACAAGCTCATTGGTTTCTTCCTCACGAATTGTGAAGTTGATTTTTTCTACGCGCGTTTCGTCGGTATAAGTCAACGGATATTCTGGCAAAGCGTCTGCTTTCGGTGCTTCATTCGGTACCATGGTTGGTTTAGCAGTGCCGACCTTGACGATCTGTGTTACGGGCGCCAAAGTTTCCTCATTAGACAACTCTTGGCGGTCAACCTCTTGCCCGTTGGAACTGTAAACACGAGTCTTAATCGTGCGCTCACCCTCAACACCCGGAGTCGCGATTTGACGACTTCCTTCTGGAATTTCATCTGTATATTGCTCGTCAATAGAAAAATCAATCTTTTCTATTCTAACCTCATCATTTGTAGTCAATTCCAACTCAGAATTCTCATGAATAGGAGCTGTTTCAGGATTTGTCCCATATTCCGTTAGTTCTGGAATCTCTTGAACTGGAGGCGTATCAGAACTTGTGCCATATTCCGTCAATTCTGGAACTTCGTGAACAGGCGCTGTTTCAGGAGTTGTACCATATTCTGTCAGTTCTGGAGTCTCACGAACTGGAGACGTCTCAGAACTAGTCCCATATTCTGTCAGTTCTGGAATCTCTTGAACTGGAGATGTCTCAGGAGTTGTGCCATATTCTGCCAATTCTGGAACTTCGTGAACTGGCGCTGTCTCAGGAGTTGTGCCATATTCCGTCAGTTCTGGAAGCTCATGAACTGGCGCTGTCTCAGGAGTTGTGCCATATTCTGCCAATTCTGGAACTTCGTGAACTGGAGTTTCTTTTTGTATCGAGTTAGCTGGAGCTGTTCCAACTAAAATAATTTCAGAAACAGGTTCAAGTGTCACTTGATCAGAAATCATTTCGCTTTTCACGATTTCTTGACCCTTACGATAATGACGAGTCACAACTGTACGTTGACCTCGAACACCTGATTGTATAACTTTTGATTGACCTTGAGCCAATTCATCTGAATATTGGTATTTTGTCTGATAAGGAAGTTCTTGGACTGACTTTTGCTCACTAATTTTTAGTTCTGGCAGGTCATAAACGGTGCTTAGACGAGCAGATTCTCTCTCCTTGGCAGCTATAGCTTCTCTTTCTTCCTCAGTTAAAGCATCCCCCTTATCTGAAACAATCTCTTTCATATCAAGATTTGTTTCACTCGGTTTAAGTTCACTTCCCTTCTCTTTCTCCAAGTCAAGTGTCGGATTTTCCTTCTGAGCAGAATGAGCTAAATGACTATCATTTTGTTCTTCATTCTTTAAGTAACCGATATAGTCGTAACCGTCAATTTTCAATGGCGCTGGAAGTGCATCTCCAAGACCCAAGTTAAGACTTTGATTATATGCCGCAAGTTCGATATTCGTCACTGCTAAGACTGTTGGAGATAGCAGTATGGATCCCATTCCAGTTACCAACAAGATCGAAGATAAATACCTCTTCCCATTTCTGCCTCTAACAACTACAAGCACTAGTAATGCAAGACCTATCGCTGTAAAAGTTGATTCCCAAAGACCGGAATGACCTGTTTTAGGTAATACTCTAGACGAATCCGCTTGAGTAGTCGGACGATAAACTAAGTAATAAGTCTCTGAAGCATCCTCAACATGCTTTGGAATCTCCCTGATCAAGGCACTCTTCTCTGCCTCCGTCAATTCAGACTCCACTACGTAGTGGTATTTGACCTGAGCAGACTGCTGACTTTGAATTTCTGCTGCCTTTACAGAAGTCAAGTCCCCAGTTATTTGCCCACTCAAAAAGAAGCTTCCAATCGTCGCCGAAACGAGCCCAACGGACAACTTGCGGAAAGAAAAGCGCTGTCGTTTTTCTCCATAAAACTGATGTTTCATTCTCAAAATTTCCTCTTCAATATATTATTCAATCCTTTCTATTCTACCTGATTTCACTTGGTTATTCAAATTATTTGTCGCGATTTTTAGAAGCAACACATGCTTTTGAAAAGTACCAAAACACGACCTCCCTTTTTGAAAAAATCTCAAAAAATCAACTTAAAACTCTCCCTAAAAATGTTGAATTTCTACATCTTTATCCTAAGCATTTTCCAGCAAAAAAAGAGAGAAATGACTTCCTCTCTTTTTCCTTTTCATCTCATCTTAAACTATGAGAAGACATATTTCTAATCTGATTATTTCGCTTCAAATCCTTCTGCAACTGCATCTGCAAAGTTTTCTTCTACGATGCTTGCACAGTGGTCACAAATGACGGCATAGTAACTACGCTCAGCAGTAGTTGGATCGATACGACGGCAGCGGTCACATACTTCACCTGCAGCGCGTTCAACTGTAAAGGCAACATCCTCAAAGCTAACTGCGCCTTCTGGAGCTATACCTTCAGCGATGGTCAATTCTGACACGATCAAAACTTGAGCTACATTACTGTCCACTGCTCCAAGAAGAGTTTTCACCACTTCATTTGGATAAACTGTCAAGTGGGCTTCGAGTGATTTACCGATTACTTTTGCATTACGCGCTTCTTCCAAGGCTTTTTGAGCTTGTCCACGGAAGTCCATGAAAGCTGCCCATGTATCCAAAATTTCTTCTTGGTTAGCAAAAGTTTCCGCTTCTGGTAATTCAGACAATTGAACAAATTCTTCAGCTTCAAACTCAAGATAGGACCAGATTTCCTCTGCTGTGTGAGGAAGGATTGGTGTCAAGAGTTTGGTGATTTTGACAAGAATGTCATAGAAGACAGTTTGCATTTGACGACGTTCGAGTGATTTTGCACCTTCGATGTAGACAACGTCTTTCGCAAAATCAAGGTAGAAGGCTGACAAATCAACGTTGATAAAGTTCACCAAGGCCTTGTAGATTGTCAAGAATTCAAAGTTTGCGTAAGCATCACGAATGGTCTTAACAAGCTGGTTAAAGCGAATCGTCATGTACTTATCAACTGAACGAAGCTCATCGTAAGCTACTGCATCCTCAGCTGGGTTAAAGTCAGATGTATTAGCAATCAAGAAACGAAGAGTGTTACGGATTTTACGGTAAGATTCCGATACTTGGCTAAGGATATCCATTGAGATACGAACGTCATTGCTAGTATCTACACTTGTTACCCAAAGACGAAGAATTTCAGCGCCAAATTGTTTCTCAACATCGCTAGGCAAAATAGTATTTCCAAGAGATTTGGACATCTTTTCATCCTTACCATCAAGCGTAAAACCTTGAGACAAGATTTGTTTGTAAGGTGCTACGCCATGGTTGGCAACAGATGTAATGAGTGATGAGTTAAACCAACCACGGTATTGGTCAGAACCTTCTAAGTAAAGGTCTGCTGGGTAAGTCAATTCTGGACGGTTTACAACAACCCCATTCCATGATGAACCTGAGTCAAACCAAACGTCCATGATATCTGTTTCTTTTTTGAACTCACCATTTGGTGAACCTGGATGAGTAAATCCTTCTGGTAAGAGGTCTTTGGCATCACGTTCCCACCAGATGATAGAACCGTGTTCCTCAAAGAGTTGAGCTACATGTTCAATAGTCTCAGCTGTCATGATAGCTGTACCATCTTCTGCGTAGAAGATTGGAAGCGGAACTCCCCAAGCACGTTGACGAGAGATAACCCAGTCGCCACGGTCACGAATCATATTGTAAAGACGAACTTTACCCCATTCTGAGTGGAACTTCACTTTTTCAATTTCATCCAAGATTTCTTGGCGGAATTTAGATACAGAAGCAAACCACTGTGGAACAGCTCGCCAGATGATTGGTTTCTTGGTACGCCAGTCAAATGGGTATGAGTGAGAAATTTCTTCCTGAGCAAGGAGTAAATCACCCAGTTTTTCGATAACAGTCGGCACAACCTTGTCATAGAACTGACCCGCAAATTCAGGACCAGCATTTTCCATCATAATACCGCGTTCGTTAACTGTTACAGCAACTTCAAGGCCGTTGGCAACACCAACATTGTAGTCGTCCTCACCAAAACCAGGGGCTGTATGGACAATACCAGTACCAGAGTCAGTCGTAACGTGGTCACCAAGGATTACCAACTCATCTACAGCCGTATCCCATGGGTGGACTGTCACGATTTGGTTCAATTCTTGACCACGGTAGGTTGCCAAGACCTGAACATCCGCCCAACCAAATTTCTCAGACAAACTGTTCAACAATTCTGAAGCAACTACAAACTTACGAGATTCACCAGCTGGTTGTACCAATACATAATCAATATCTGCTCCAACTGTCAAACCACGAGAAGCTGTGATGGTAAATGGCGTAGTGGTCCATACGACGATGTAAGTATCTGTATCAAGCACACCTTTTCCGTCTTTGACGCGGTTAGCATAGTAAAGGGAAGTTGAAAGCAAGTCATGGTACTCAATTTCCGCTTCAGCAAGGGCTGACTCAGAAGACCATGACCAGTAAACTGGCTTGGCACCACGGTAGATATAGCCTTTTTTAGCCATCTCACCAAAGACACGGATCTGAGCTGCTTCATAGTCTGGAGTCAAAGTCACATAAGGATTTTCCCAGTCACCAGAAACACCCAAACGTTTAAAGTCTTCACGTTGTTTATCAACTTGAGAAAGAGCGTACTCGCGGCAAAGTTTCAAGTACTCAACCAAGTCCATTTCTTTGCGTTTAACGCCCTGTTTTGCCAAGACTTGCTCGATTGGCAGACCATGAGTATCCCAACCTGGGATATAAGGAGCATAAAATCCAGACATAGACTTAGAACGAACAATAATATCTTTAGAAATCTTGTTCATGGCATGTCCAACGTGGATATTTCCGTTTGCATACGGAGGTCCATCATGCAAGGTGAAATGAGGTTTTCCTTGGTTCAATTCTTGACGACGTTGGTAAAGTTTTGCTTCTTCCCATTCTTTTTGCCAAACTGGTTCTTTGGTTGGAAGACCAGCACGCATAGGAAAGTCTGTTTTCCCTAGATTGAGGGTTTCTTTAAGTTTCATTGTTACTCCTTTAATTTAAACTGACAAAATAAAAACCACGATTCGCAAAAAGGACGAAATTCGTGGTACCACCTTTGTTCGAAAAAAGACAGGGTCTCTTTTCCTCTTTTCCCGTAACGTGGGGGACGTCTAGTCTTACTGCTTTCAGACTAGATTCGTTGAGAGGATAATCTAACCACTAGGGATTGCAGGACTCTCACCATCTCCTGCTCGCTGAAAATATAGTTGGTTGGATCTTGTTCTCACATTCTTTATAGGATAAGAACAGATTCTTTATTTGCATCGTCCTCAGTTGTTGCAGTAGCTTCTACTTCAACTGACTCTTCATGCTGGTCACTTTCTTCTGTCTGTTGATTTTGTTGAGCTTCAAACTCAGCTAATTCTTTGTTGCCAGCCTCGATACGAGCTTGTAATTCAGCAACCTCTTCTGGTGTGAATTGACGAGTCATATCAATAGGCTCTTCCTCTGGTTGTAAAGATACAGTTTCACCAAGAACTTCACCCACCACTTCTTTAAAGGCTTCATCACTTGTCTGAAGGTAAGTAGCTGTTGGACGA
The DNA here is from genome assembly GCF_003943825.1 of Streptococcus oralis. Taxonomy (GTDB): domain Bacteria; phylum Bacillota; class Bacilli; order Lactobacillales; family Streptococcaceae; genus Streptococcus; species Streptococcus oralis_CD. The sequence continues at coordinate 133,378 of NZ_RJNJ01000004.1, read as the reverse complement.
AGAATATCTTCCCAATCAGATGACTCGACAATAGCCAATTGACTTTCAATCGTAGACTTGAGGCGTTGATGGAATACACGGCTCTTATTCTTCAACTCTTCTGTCTCAACAGCCACTCTCTTCGCATTATCTGTTGCCTGACGGAGAATTTCATTTGCCTTGTATTTCGCTTCTTCAAGCAAACGCTGAGCATCTTGTTCAGCTTGTTGAATAATATTGTTTGAACGTTCTTGAGCAGCTTGTTTAACACGCTCCGCTGTATCTTGAGCAATCAAAACTGACTGACTCAAGGAATCCTTCATCTCATCAAAGTAAGACAAACGTTCTTCCAAACTCTTGATGTGTGTCTCTTTATCGTGATTGCTACGAACCAAGTCTTCATAATCACGAACAACGATATCAAGAAACTCGTCTACTTCTTCTGGGTCAAAACCTCTAAATCTTGTGCCAAAGGTTTTATCTTTAATTTCTAACGATGTAATTGGCATACTTTTCCTCACTTACTTAATAAAAAATAGAATCATTAATTGCTTCTGGTTCTTGCTCGCTTGTTACTGTTCTCTTAGGAATATCATTCGTATAATAGGAAAGACGTTCTTCTAGTTTTTTGATATAGAGTTCAGTTTCATCTTTGTATCGAATCATCTCCTCTAATTCAAAGTAAATCTTATCTAGAAAGAGGTCAACTTCTTCCTGATTGTAGCCTCTGAATGTTCTTGAGAAAGCTTTATCACTTATTTCTTGTGGTGTAATCGACATATTTTTTCTCACTTGCTTAAAAGTAACCGGACTGTTAGTTTTTTCTTATCCTTTTTTGTCTGTCCATTGTCTTTAACAACTTTTAGACGACCAAACTTTCTCACACTGATCAAATCCCCAACTGCAACCTGGTAATCACTTTTTTCAACCAGATGATAGTTTACCTGGACAGATTTTTTTTCTATCAGTTGACTGGCTTGGTTTCTAGATAATTTCAAGGCACTTGATAAGAGGGCATCCAATCGAAAACTCGAAACTAAAATTTCTCGTTCTCTATAATCAATTTTAGACAAAATCCTATCGGTAAAAGGACGTTCCTCCAGCGATACAGGAAGTCTGCCAATCTTTCTTATTCCATCCTGAAAAAGAGGAATGAAATCACGATTGACAAAAATCTGTGCTCTCTTTTCATCTACCAAGATATCACCAAATAATTTCCGGTCAATCCCTAGTTGGTTGATGATTGTTCCCAATATTTTTCCATGACTCAGTTGCTCAAACTTACTCGGATAGCAAATTTCCAACAAGGCCATTTCAAAGTCTGATATCTCCGGTTCAAAGTAATCTGGATAGAGAAGAACTCGAACCGACTCTGTCGGAAGAAAATCACCACTACTTTGGCAACCCAGTCCATATGTCCCAGCTAGCACCCTCAAGATCTGTTCCTGATGGGGATTGATAAAAGGAGTAAGTACCGGCGCATAGGTATCTTCTACCCGCTTGATCCACTCTAACCCCTTATCAATAAAGGGAATATCATCTTGGGAAAAATGCTGATAAATGGCTCGATTTACTGTCATAGTAATAGGACTAGTCGTGTTAAGAGATTTCCAACAAACTGAATCAAAATCAGCGCTGCCCAAACCGTAAAATCAAGACCAGCAAATTGTAGATTGAGCTTACGAAGTGGCTCAATAACTGGGCGAGCAAGTCTGATAACTAAGCGACCTAGTTGGCTTTCATAGGCATTTGGAAACCATGAAAGAAGAGCAAATGCAACGAGAATGATGGAATAAATGCTAACCGCATTTTGGATTAAACGGATTAAGAAAATCATTATCTTGCTCTATTTCGTTTAATATCAAAACCAAACTCAGCGCTTTGTGATTCATCTGGAAGTTTGATATCTTCAATATTCACGACAACGTTGACAGGCGTCAATAGATACATCGTACTCGCAACTTTTTTCATATTCCCAGCTAAGACATGGCGGGCTCCGTCCAAGTAATCAAGGCAACGACGGGCTTGTACCTCTGTCATGTATTGGAAGTCAATCAAAATACTTTCATTGCCAGCCAACAAATCTACAATTTCAGTTGCATCTTCATATTTTCTTGGATAGCGAACGTCGATTGTCACTTTCTCATCTGAACGGTGACTTTGCATTGCCAATTCTTGCTGTCGCGCATGAAGACGAGTAATATTTGCATCTTTTGCTGATCCTGACTGAGCAGGTGCTGGTAATTCTTTAGAAGATGAGATGGCTGGGCTAACTGTTTCCTCTTGTTGAGTCTGGTAGTTAGTCGTTTCTTCTCCGTCTTCTGTAAAATAATCTATAAATTTATCGAATCTATCTTTTAAAGACATAGCTCTCTCCTATTTAAAAAATGCTGTACCGATTCGAACAAAGGTTGAGCCAAACTGAATCGCTTCTTTAAAATCACGACTCATTCCCATGCTTAGCTCTGTCATCGGCATATTAGGGATTTGTTTTTCTCTAATTTCTGCTTGCAGAGCCTGCGTATCCTTGAAAATTTCTTTCAATTCATCGCTGTCTGCCTCAAAAGGAGCCATGGTCATTAAACCAACATACTCAATCTGATCTAACTTAGCCAATTCTGGCAAAAGTTCTAGCAATTCTTCTTTTGAAAACCCATGCTTGCTTTCTTCCCCAGAAATATTGACCTGCAAGAAACACTTGATAACATGATCTGTTCTCTTTTGAATTTCCTGGGCTAACTTTAAGGAGTCTAAAGCATGAAAGTAATCCACATATGGGATTACTTCTTTCACTTTCCGTCTCTGTAGTGTTCCTATTAAATGCCAAGTAACTGGGTAATCTTTCAAGGCCTGATATTTTTCTAAAAATTTATCGACTCGATTTTCACCTATATGACGGACACCAAGCGGAAGCAAGGCTTCCGCTGTTTGTACATCTACATACTTTGTCACTGCGATTACTGAAACAGCATCTAGAGCACGGTTGGCTTCTTGACTAGCATCAGCTATTTGCTGAAAAACTAATTCAGTATTTTTTTTCAAATTCATTGATTAACGATTTTTGAAGAATGGAGGTGTATCCAATTCATCTTCATCTTGTGAAACTGGTGTTTCGAAGCGTTCTACCGGTGAAACAACTGGATCTGTTTGGCGAACAATAGACTCACGACGCAAATCCCAGTCTCCAAAAGCAGAGGCTTGGTTAGTTTCAAAACGACGTGGGCTTGATTTAGGCAATTCTGCTGTCTCTTCCAAGTCGAATTGACGGTCAAATGTGTGTGCTTGAGGAGCTTTAGTTGATGGACGTCCAACTGGTTGGTTGTTACGAGCTCCAACTACTTTTTCCACGCGCTCTTGACGAACACCTGTCGCTACAACAGTAACACGGATTTCATCCTTCATGCTTTCGTCAATTGATGTTCCAAGCCAGATGTTTACACCTTGGCCAGCTGCTTGGTTGACAATTTCTGAAGCTTCTTCTGCTTCAATCAAGGTCAAGTCAAGACCACCAGTAACGTTGACGATGACATCCTCTGCACCATCAATAGTTGTTTCAAGAAGTGGAGAGTAAATTGCTTTACGAGCCGCTTCAACAACGCGTTCTTCACCACTACCGATACCGATACCCATAAGGGCATTCCCTTTGTTGGCCATTACAGTTTTCACGTCAGCAAAGTCAAGGTTAATCAATCCTGGGTTCGTGATCAAGTCAGTGATCCCTTGAACACCTTGGCGAAGAACGTTATCTGCTTCGCTAAGAGCTTCAAGAAGTGGCGTTTTCTTATCAACAATTTCAAGCAAGTTGTTATTAGAGATAATCAACAAAGTATCAACATGCTCGCGAAGTTCGTTGATTCCTTCTACAGCGTACTGACCACGTTTGCTTCCTTCAAATCCGAAAGGACGTGTCACAACACCAACTGTAAGTGCACCAAGATCTTTAGCGATACGTGCAATAACAGGGGCTGCACCTGTACCAGATCCACCACCCATACCTGCAGTGATAAAGACCATGTCCGCTCCAGTGATAGCTTCCGTCAAAGCTTCTTCACTTTCTTCTGCAGCTTTACGTCCAACTTCAGGACGTCCTCCAGCACCCAAACCACGAGTCAATTTTGGACCAAGTTGGATAACTGTTTCTGCTTTCGTACTGCTAAGGGCTTGTACATCAGTGTTGGCTGCGATAAATTCTACACCAGCAACACCTTCGTCAACCATGCGGTTGATGGCGTTACCACCACCACCACCGACACCAATTACCTTAATAACTGCGCCTTGAGCTGCTGCTGTATCAAATGAAAATGTCATAATTTCTTATCCTCTTTTATTCATCAAACATACTTCCGATCAAACCACGGAAACGTTCTGTTAGCTTCGGTTTACTTTGAGAACTTGCTTGGAATTCTTCCTTGGGAGCAACTGGAGCTTCCTGCACAGTTTCAGCTGGAGCTGTTTGTGCTGGACTTGGTTGCGCTACTGGATTCAAACGTTGATTTGGAATGCCAAAGTTGATTGGTTTTTGACGAAGGAATTCATCTCCTTTAACTGCTTTTTGAGCAAGAAGATTGACTTCAGTCAATTTACCAGCAAACTCAGACAAGCTAATCACGTGCGCAAATGCAGGGTTGCGAATTCCAACTTGATTTGGTACATAAAGTTTTACTCGAACACCAAATACTTCTTGGGCTAATTCAACAATTCCTGGCAAAATTGCATTTCCACCGATAAGGACGATACCTCCTGGCAAATCTAACAAGTGTCTTCTTTCCAACTCTTGTTTGATTTGGTCAAAGATATGTTTGATGCGTGCTGAGATAATTTCTGCCAAATAGCTTTCTGTTACTTCAACAGGTTCTACTTCACCAATTACTTCAACTTGGAAAGTTTCGTTACTTGCAAGTGGAACGTAAGCTTCACCATAGTTCAGTTTCAAACTTTCTGCAATTTTTTGAGATGTTTTCAAGACTTTAGAGACGTCTTTAGTAACGTAATCTCCACCTTCTTGGTAGATGTTAGTGAACTGCAATTCTTGGTTACGGATAGTCGCAACAGTAGTCTGACCTCCACCCATGTCAATGACAGTCGCACCAAATTCGCGTTCACCTTCATTGAGAACGGAGTTCACGATTGCCAAAGGTGAAATAATCACGTTATCAACATGAATGCCTACACGCTCAACTGTCTTGCGAAGATTGTGTAGAATTGTACGAGGACCTGTGTAAAGCAGACCACGCATTTCCAAGCGGACACCCATCATACCACGAGGGTCACGAATTCCTTGGAAACCATCCACGATGAATTCTTCTGGAATAAAGGTAATCACTTCACGATCAGGAGTCATGCTCTTTGTCAAAGCTGATTTGACAACATTTTCAACATCTTGATCTGTGATTTCTTTGGTATCTGAAGTTACAGGAATCATTCCTTGTGTTGGTTCAACCTGCAAGAGGTTTGCTGGAAGGCCAACGTTAACAGACTTAATAGAAATACCCGCTTTCTCTTCTGCCTGTGTGATTGCAGATTTGATTGCTGAAGCAGCTGCTTCAATATCAACAATAATTCCGTCTTTTACACCTTTACTTTTGGCATTACTAACACCAATTACATTTACTTCGCCATCTCTATGCTCAGCTACTAGCACTTTAATCGAGCTAGTTCCGATATCTAAGCCTGTAAAAAAACCATCTCTAGTCATTACATCGCATCCTCTCTGTCTTCCAAGTTTCTCACTTCTATTTAATAACTATGTTTGGGCATAGCTATTCAAAGAATATTATAACACAAAAAATCCAATCGTGCTTAGTTTTTGATAAAATTCCTGCATGTTTTTTGAGAAAATTCTAGAAAAATTCTTCTTCTAAGAGATTTCTTGAAGTTAACGTTCACAATTTCCTTTTTGTTTCTTAAAAATCCAAAAAAGAGAAGATCATTTTAGATCTTCTCTTGAATAAATTCTTCCGATTTTTGTTGTAAAAAATTTTCTACTAATTTCCCTGTTAAGCGAATTGCTATCACTATAACAGTCGAAACAATGAGATAATTTAAGGGCTGGCCGAAACTTCCAACAAGTGGTGGTTTACTCAAAAATCCATAGTCCCCACCTACAACTAAGTTGACAACCCATATCAAACCATTTAAGGCGAAGGTAATCACCACCACATTCTTCAAATCGAGAAGGGAAGGTTGATAGTTTCTAAACAAGTATAGGAGCGCATTTCCTAAAAGGGCAACATGTCCGATAATGAAGGACAAAATGGTCACGTGTGGAAATGGGTAGGGATCAAAGAGTGGGTAAGCCAGTGCTGCTGTTGCTCCAAAAGTTCCTAAAAGGGCAAAGTACTGTTTGTACTTGGATGTCCCTGGAATTAAGAGCATCACAAACATGGCGATACGGCAATGATAGAAGGGCAAACTTTCTGACAGAGGCATGAGATTTCCCCAATACCAGCTATACAGAACAATCAGTTGAACAGACTGAAGGATCTGAATAAAACGCTGGTAAGCCACTTTATCGCGAAAACGATAAGAAGCATAGAAAGTAAGAGCCAGTAAACATAACAAACCAATGTACCAGTGGAGTTCAAACTGGGGTGGTTCTGATATCTGTGTGGTAAATAATTTATCCCACAAATTCATATTCTATTCCTCGTTCATCTAGCTAGAAGCAGTAAAAAATTCACTTTCCCCAGCTTTTAAATTTTTTGAAAAACTTGATCCCATGCCATGCATAGAATACTTGCGTCTTAAATTCGCAACCTATTATATCATTTGTATTGCAGAAATGCACCTTGCAGATACCCTTTTTTGATTTGTCAACTTCTCTAGCATAAACTAATCAACATATTGGTCTCTTTGTCCTTTATAAACTTGCCAAAGAATCTCCATTTGCTCCTTGGTGATGCGTTTTTCAGATAAGACTGGCAATTGGTCAATGGCAAAAAATTGAAGCTCAGCAATCTCTTGATTCTCTTGAAATTGTCCGTCAAGAAGTTGGCATTCCAAGACAAACTTTGCATATTGTTTGCTCTGTAGTTGGAAACGATTAGTGTCAAAAACTGCAAGTAACCTTTCAGCTTTTGCTTTAAAACCAGTTTCTTCTTCAATTTCTTTAAGAATATTTTCGGTTGGAGAATATCCAACTTCACCAAAACCACCTGGCAAAGCCCAACTATCCTCTCCTTTTCCTCTAACTAAACATACTTTTTCATCCTCAACAATCCAAGCACGGACGTCCATCAGAGGAGTTGCATAAGCGGACGTTGGTTTCAAGACTTCTGCCACTTCTTCTGCATCGAGGTCTGATACCTGATTCAACATTTCAGATAACAGGCTTCGCAAGTCCTCGTAGCGCTCACGGTCGAAAGGATCTTTTGTAAAGGTTAATCCAGTATCCGTAATGGCTAGCATTCTTTGCAGATACTTGGTAAAATCACTTGCATTCATTTTCTAAACTTTCTACCAGCTTGGCTAGATTCATGGAGTTCGATCCTTTGAGCAAAATTTGGTCATTGGCACCGAGTCTTTCCTTAACGTGCTTGACTAGGTCTTCAAATTGGTCCTCGTCAGCTGTTTTCTTGAAGTAATAAACGTGGCCGATTGGGAACATTTGACTAGCAAGTTGGGCCAATTCGGCAATGTCTTCTCCATAGAAAATAACGGTATCCAGCACATCTGGCGATAGGCTCAAAATCATCTGGTTATGGAGCTGAACAGACTGGTCACCAAGTTCCTTCATGTCTGCTAAGACAGCGATTTTCTTGCCCCCTTCATTAGCTGGAATGACAGAGAATGTCTCCAAAATCAACTTCATAGCAGTTGGATTGGCATTGTATACGTCAGACAGAATATCCGCTCCATTGGCTGCCTTCTTCCACTCAGTACGATTGCGGGTCAATTCTAGGTTCTGGAAGGCATTATGAATCTGCTCCTCAGTCACTCCTTCTTGCAGGGCAACATAGGATGCAATCATAGCATTAGTGGCATTGTACTTACCAGTCACTGGCAAATCGAGGACTTTTCCCAAAAAATTAGCCTTAAAGGTCAGACTATCCTTGCGCTCAATCAAGTCTGTGATTTCTAACTCAGCTCCTTGCCCAAAACGGACCACTTTTTTATCTGTAGGCAAGTAGTCCTCTACAATCGGGTCAGCTGGTGCCAAAAGCAAAGAACCTGGTGCCATACCATCAGCAATTTGCATCTTCCCTTTAGCAATCTCCGAACGGTCTTTGAAAAAGGCCAAATGAGCCTCTCCAACCAAGGTCACAATGGCTGTCTTAGGATGAGCTAATTCAGACAAGAGATGGATATCTCCCAAGTGATCCTGCCCCATTTCCAAGACCAACTTTTCAGTCTCCTCAGGCATATGGAGAACCGTATAGGGAAGACCAATCTCGTTATTGTAATTGCCTTGCGTTTTGTAGGTCTTGTAGGTTGTTGACAGTAAATGCGCCAACATATCCTTGGTCGTCGTCTTGCCATTTGAACCCGTAACGGCAAAGACATCAACAGCCGTTTTCTCAAGATAGTAGGCTGCGAGGGCTTGAAAGGCAGTCAACACGTCGTCTACTAGAATGTAGGGATGATTTGCAATCTCTTTCTCAGACAAGGTTACTGCAGAACCATTTTCAAAAGCTGTTTCGATAAAGTCATGACCATCACGCGCACCTTTGAGGGGCACAAACAAATCTCCTGTCTCAATCAAACGACTGTCAAACTCAGCTTTTTCTAACTGGGCATCCGCAAAAAGACTAACATCATTTTTAGCTCCAACAGCTTGGGCAACTTCATGGATTGTTAATTTCATTTCTACTCCTTTAAAAAGGGTTGAAGTCCAAGAACTCGACTCACCTTGCAGTGATAGTTCCGGCTTCTACCCTCTCTTTCATTTTATAGCAAATGCGCTTCGCGCTTGTCAAAACTTTGCTTAGCAAGGTCAACCAAACGCTCGATTAGTTCTGGGTAGCTGATTCCCATATTGTCCCAAAGTAGTGGATACATAGACCACTGGGTAAAACCTGGCATGGTATTAAGCTCGTTCAGGAAAATCTCGCCCTTATCTGTATAGAAGAAATCACAACGAGACAGACCGAGGCCACCGATCGCACGGAAGGCAGTTTCTGCATTATGACGCATGACAGCTACTACATCATCACTAATCTTGGCTGGGATGTCCATGGTAATCTTGTTATCGATATATTTGGCATCGTAGTCATAAAAGGCAACATCCTTGACCACTTCTCCTGGCAAAGTGCTCTTAACATCGTAGTTGCCCAAGAGACCAACCTCGATTTCACGCGCATTTACCCCTTGCTCTACCAAGACACGGCTGTCATATTGAAAGGCAAGCTCCAAAGCTTGGCGGAGTTCCTCATGGTTTTCAGACTTAGAAATACCGACACTGGAACCCATGTTTGACGGCTTCGTGAAGACTGGATAAGTCAGTTTTTCTTCAACTTCAGCGATTTTAGCAGTCACATCGTCCCCTTCGACGATAGCCACATAAGGTACTTGGGCAATCCCTGCAGACTCTAAGACACGCTTAGTCGTGATTTTATCCATGGCAAGGCTGGATGACAAGATATTACAACCAACATAAGGCATTTTCAAAACTTCTAAGAATCCTTGAACTGAACCATCTTCTCCCATCGGACCATGAAGAACTGGAAAGACCACTGCACCTTCTTCATAGATGGCACTTGGCGCTATTTTCTTGTCCCAGTCAATAGTCGCATTGGTCATGAGACGGTCTTCTTGACCTGGAGTCTGGCTAAATTCCTGTGTTTTGATAAAGTCACCTGACTGGCTGATGAAGAAAGTCTTGACTGTGAAACGGTCGTAGTTGACCGCACGCATCACACTTTCAGCTGAAAGGACAGAGACTTCACGCTCTGCACTACGCCCACCGTATAAAAGAATAATTGTTTGTTTCATATTGCTTGTCCTAATTCTAATAGAATACTCGTTCTTTAGTATATCATATTTGCTTCTTTTTTGAAACTTGTATCTAAAAAAGCCCTCATTTGAGAGCTGAAATTTTACCGATCCACCACTTGAGCTTCAAAGTAAGCTGGTTTGTCGTCTACATTGGTCATGGTGATCGTGTAGGACTTGTTATTGGTTACATTAAATACTTTTTCCCCTTTGTAACTGACAACAATTCCATTCTTTACCAAATGAATATCTGTTTGATTGTTTGGAAGCTCTTCATCATCATACCTTTTTGGAGCTCTATCTATTCTGCAAAATTTCGTTCTCTTTCCTTTTTCTACGCTGACCCGACCACCTGATACACTGCAACAATACTATCATACGAAGAATCAAATAGACCAAACGAAGGATTTTCATCCTAGTAAGAACTGAGCTAAACTCTTCTCTTACTAATTCTATTTCCTGAATTAAATCCTCAATATTCTTACCTAGCTTTTTCTCTACAATAGTTGCATTTTCTGATATCAGATAATATTTAGCATCCAAAGTTGAAAAATACGCTTCAGACAGTGTTCCTTCTAAAGGAAATGAAATATCGTAATTATTATTAGGAGTTTGATTGTATTCAGCGAAGACTTGTTGACCATATTTACAAGGATACCCCGTAATTTTAATATTTTTATAATCTAAATGCATTAACCCGTCTAAGGCAGGGGTCGTCCACTCCTCTTTATAGTGATATAATTTCACTTTCTTATCTACCATTGGCCAAACCATAACATACCGACTATGCATGAATTCCTTAGTCAATGCAGAGTTACTTGCCAAACTGGTCGTACCAATCTCATATACTGACCAAATAAGAACTGTAAGCATCAAGACAGCTTGAGTTGGTTTGTTTTTATAATAGTTTTTCATTTTATTTAACATTTTTCTCTCCAACTGCGGGATTAGGTTTATCTAAATCTTTTTTTGAAATTTGGACTAGTATTCACCACTAGATCCTCTCTTGAATATTCGAAAGAAACAAGCTGATTGTTACTTTCAAAGCAAATAAGTCTCCTTTACTAAACAATTGCAACGGCAGAGGTCTAGTTTACGGTTCTTAAATCTACCTATCCACCACTTGAGCTTCAAAGTGCGCCGGTTTGTCGTCTACATTGGTGATGGTGATCGTGTAGGACTTGTTATTGGTTACATTAAATACTTTTTCCCCTTTGTAACTGACAACAATTCCATCCCGTACTAAATTAATGTCTTTTTGATTGTTTGGAAGCTCTTCATCATCATTTTCTGAATGATTTCTTCTAAAAAGTTTTTGTTCTTCAACACCATAAAAAATATCGCTATCCATCTCAAACCAAACTTTTTTACCTGATAATTTAAGCTTATTAGTGTCATTTTTTTTCAAGATTAATTCTGAGTAGTATTCTACATCATGTGTCCGAGGATTTACTGTAAAGTTAGCCGACTCTCCTGGTTGCAGAGTATACTTACCAAGATTTTGTGCCCATAGATTAAAGAAAAAAATAGCCGCCAAAACTACAACAAGTGTTAAACTACAACCTAAATTCCAATTTGATTTTCTCTTCAAGTTCATTTGTAACTCTCCTTATAGTCATTAATTCCGTCTTGAATCATCTTAGCATCTCCTGGATTATCTCCATAATTTCCATTAATAATGTTCTCTAAATATTTCAAAGGATTCTTATCTGACCATCCCTGAGCCACTCCTGCCCCAACTTTCAAATATGCATCACTCGATTCTAAGTAACCTTTACCAACATAGCCAAAGAGATAATTTCCCAAATAATCAGACTTCATCCCTTGTTTCCACTGGCGTCCCCAGATTGAGAACGGATAATCTTCTCTGTATTTTCGGTTTTTTAAGTCTAGCGGTTTATTAGAATTAACCAAATCTATAAATGTTCCATTGTCTCCAATCTCATTTCCTATAGCAATCGAATTATCGACTCTTCCATTATCACCAGTGCTTTTCCATTTTCCAACTTATCTAAGATTTCTGGTATTCTTTATGCAAATCCTTAGCTTTCTTAGAAGGATCATAGTTTGCACTCTCAACCTTCACATCCTTCATCTTCTGCCCCCAGCTCATGTCCACACCGTCCGCATAGTAGTTGCCATCACTATTGACGAGGTATGGGGAATTTACACAAATAGATTCCTAGTAATCACTAAAAAAGGAAACTCTGAAAATGAATAGTCCTCACGAAGTATAGAACTAAAAGAAAAAAGGAGAGTGTAAAATTGGTAACTTAAGTTTTACAAAGAAAAGAAGACAAGAATAAAGCTATCAAAGTGAAAAAATAATCATTTTTTCTTCATTTTACTTTTCTAGTTTCCTCTATTCACCTGTCACCTGCGCTTCAAATCTAATGTCTCTGTCTGAAATATTCGTTATTTTTATTTGTTTTGCGTTTGGAATCTCAAATTCCCAAGATTCTTTAGATTGAAGAACTACACCTTTTTCTGATAAATATATACTATTATTTGTATCGTTTTCTTTTATTTTTGTTGGGATATTACTTGACGATGAGTAGATTTCGCTAATTTCTTGCTTCAAAACATCATAGTTAGTCCCTAAAAGGTTTCCTTCTCCCTTCTGCCACCATGAGGTTTTCCCAGATAATTCTAATTTCCCACCAGAAATCTTAGATAGATATAATTTTGGAGTAAATTCCTTTTGTTTTGAGGTCGGAACTTTTAAAACTATGGAATTCCCTGGTTTCAAGGTATAACTCGCATTTTTGAAATACAAATAAATATAATAGGAAAACACAATCGCTACAATAGCAACTATTCCAGAACATCCTAGATTCCATTTATTAAATTGTTTTCTTTTATTTTTCACGCGTACTTCTCCCCATTCTTCGTCAGAAACTCAGATTGAGACATATCACTAATCTGCTCCAAGATCCTCTCTCCAAATATCCTTGTCGGTCACATCAACCCAATTTTTGGGGCTAAAGCGACTAGAGTAGATGGAGGTCCAGTTTACCTATCCACCACTTGAGCTTCAAAGTGTGCTGGCTTGTCGTCTACATTGGTGATCGTGATCGTATAGGGAGTTTCTTCTGTCACACCAAATACTTCCTTTATCTCCCCTTGAACCACTATTCCATCACTTTCTAAATAGATGCTTTTACTCTTATCATTTGATAAGTCTTTGCGCTCTGTGCCATCTTTGGAAATAATAATCTCAGTTATTGACTGCTTCTCAACATTATAAACCGTATTACTTCCTTTCATACCCCATCCTTTTCGACCGGACAATTTTAACTTCGCATCATCTAATTTTTTAAAATGTAGTTCCGAATTATACTCTAGCTGATCTGTATTGGGATAAACTCTCAGTTGAACACTTTGACTTGGTTGCAGAGTGTACTTACCAGCATTTAAAACCACACAAATAAAGACTGCCGCAAACGAACCATACAACAATCCGATGATCATTCTTGAGAGACTGCTTTTAAAGTGCCGTAAAAGTAGAAATAAAGACACAATAAATAACACGGGTGTTAGCATTTTAGTTTTCCTCTCTCATCACTATTAAAATCCAGAAGAACTGTGGCCCTCAATCCCTCCTTAAAAGAGAGTATATTTTCCAACCCAAAAGAAAGCAGACCAAAGCTATCGAATAGTAGAAAATTTTCTGAAGCAAATGATTTAAAACTATCTTTCTCATCTGATTCACAACTGTATATAACTGATTCATCGCATTGTCCGAGCGTTGTTCCCAAACGGTCACTGAAGAACCTGTGTTACTTTCAATCACAGCTTGATTTTCACTTGCTAATTTCAAATATCTCCCAGCATGATACAACCGCTTTTCCCCATTTAACCAACTAATTTCAACACTCTTGTCTCCTTGTAATCGATTATTGTAACTGATGGATACCGCTTGATTCTCAGAAGAAATCTTACTTTCAATTTGATTATAGTCATCCACCACTTAGATAAGGCCGATGTTCTTTCCATTTTCTTTTGAGGGCACTAGATGAATATGCTTATCAAGAGCATGCCAATCCTGATCATTTTTATCTTGAATCAATTTAACCATACTACTATTCACATCCATCTTAGAAAATGAAATATATTGGTAGATCGGCTTAATGATGAACAATACCATATAAAAAAGGAAAAATAGGATAGACTTACTTTGATTTCTCATTTACTGCTCCAAAGTAACTTTTTTTACAAAATATTCTTAAGAACTCTGTCATGGCAACCTGCCTTTATAAAACTATTACCTCGTCGTTCCGTTTGTTATTCGGTTCTCCATATATCCTTAACTGTCACTTCTCCCCAATTATCTAGGCTAAAACGACTGGCATATATGGAAGTCCAGTCTGCCAAGACTTTGTGACGGAGTATTTCATCTGCTTCCCTGCGAATCTCATCGGCAGTCTTTCCATGCTCCGTTAGAAAGGCTTCTACTTGAGACTGATGATAATATCTCACGCTTTTCTCATCGTGATACCACATAAATCGTTCTAATTGCTGATTGTTTACATCGTACAGGTAATCTACATTTATGGTTGTCTCTGTATCTGGCAGTCTCAAACGCATCTCTATCCCAACTTTCGTCATCTCCTGAAATCCAAAATAAAAATAATAACCTAGAGATTGAATAGTATTTGGTAAATCTACACTTTTATAATCAATAGAATGAATAGAAATTTCTTGAGAATCGTTGTCCACAAATTTTAAACTTTTTAACTTATAAAAAGCTCGTCCTTTCCAGAGAAATGTATAATTGTGATAATCACTTTCTTCGTAGTATATTTCATCAAAAATATTATGAACTCTCTGATATTTATAGTACTGAAAACCAGAGAAAGATAATAATAGAACTATTAGCAACGAAAAAATTACAAATTTTCTCTTCTTCATCTAATCACCTCATCTCTGTCAACTCTTGATTACCTGTTTCAATATTTCGAATGAAATTATCAATACTTGGGTAATTTTTTTGTAGCTCATCTACGGTATCTTTTTCTAGTAAAATCCCTCAACACCTCTCGTTGTTCATACAGCATTGTGTTGAGCAAGAAGCTTCTTTCTCTGGTAAACTATCCATACAAAGTCTGATACATCGTTTCCATGAAATCCTCAAGCTCTTTTTGAACAATTTTTAATAGTCGTTCTTCTTCAGCTTGGGGGATAGTCACACTCTCTTTTATATTTTTTTCATTTATTTGAAAATAGGCGCTAGAAACTAAATCAAAGTTCTTATCCAATTCATAGAGTACACTAGTTATTTTACCATCTATCTCTATTCTAAGATAAGCAGTAACCCCATTCCGTCCCGGATTTGAGATATTCAAATCGATGTCTCCTTTTATCTCTATGGAGTCAATTCCTCCATCCAAGCGAATAGCTCCATCGGGAGGAACGACATAGCCCGCTTTACGGATGTCAGGTGCATATTTTTCTGATGCCATCAAATGTTGTAAGACAACTATATTGTCCCTCTCTTCAAAGGAGGTTTTTAATTGCATATGTTCTTGGTGGTTTTGATACTGAAAATAAAGATTCAAGCCAGTAGCTAAGGCAATTACAGAACCAATAACGATCAGTATTTTTTTAAGTCCCGACATTTTTTTCACTCCCTCTGTCTAAATAATCATAGAAGTCTTGTTCATACAGCATTGCGTTGAGTAAGAAGTTACTTTCTCTAAAAATCTAACCATACAAGGTTTGATATATCTTTTTCATGAAAGACTCAAGCTCTTTTTGAACAATCTTTAATAGGCGCTCTTCTTCGGATTGAGAGATGTTCACTCTCTCATTTATATTTTTTTCATTTATTTGAAAATAGGCGCTAGAAGTTATATCAAAGTTCTTATCCAATTCATATAGTACACTAGTTATTTTACCATCTATCTCTATTTCAAAATAAGCAGTAACCCCCCGTCCACGATACGATATTTTCAAATCGATGTCTCCTTTTATCTCGATGGAAGCAATTCCTCCATCCAAGCGAATAGCTCCATCGGGAGGAATGACATAGCCCGCTTTACGGATGTCAGGTGCATATTTTTCTGATGCCATTAAACGTTGTAAGACGACTATATTGTCCCTCTCTTCAAAGGAGGTTTTTAATTGCAAATATTCTTGGTGACTTTGATACTGAAAATAAAGAGTCAAGCCAGTAACTAAAACAATTACAGAAGCAATCACGATTAGTATTTTTTTATGTCCCGACATTTTTCTCACCCCCTCTGTCTAAGTAATCTTAGAAAGTGTTGTTCATACGGCTTTGTGTTGAGCAAGAAGTTACTTTCTCTAACAATCTAACCATACAAGGTTTGATACATTTTTTTCATGAAGTCATCAATCTCGCTTTGAACACTTCTCAACAAGTAATCTTCTTCGGCTTGTGAGATAGAAACAATCTCTCTTTTCCCGTTACCATTTTGCTGAGAATAGCTGGAATCAATTAAATTCAGATTTTTATCTAAAATAAAAGTTATATGTGTTTGTTTTTCATTAACTTGTGTAATGAAAAACAACTGAAAATCCTTAGCATCCTTTTTTGGAGGGCTAATTTTCAAATGTAACTCTCCTTCTATTTCTAATGGATAAATAACTCCATCCAATCGAATAGCTCCGTCAGAAGGAATAGTATAACCTGCCTTGCGGATGTCAGACGCATATTTTTCTGATGATGTCAAACGATGAAGAACTTCAATTCTTTCATTTTTTTCAAAAGCTTCTTTTAAAGCACTAGATTGTTGGAAATGATTGTAAGTAAAATATAAAGGAATCGCTAATAGGAACAAGGACAATACAATCAACCACTTAAACTGTTTTACTTTATCTAACATTCGCCTTTCCTCTATCAACACTCTCTTTCAAATAGGTAAGATTATCAGTTCTCACTCGCCTTCCTCGTCGTCATAAACTGGCTCGCCATGGATTTTGATGTATTCTTCATTCCTGCGGTCGTCTTCTTCCCAAACCGGGTCTCTTACATCGTCCATAAACGGAATTTCTTCCAAACTCAGCTCGTTAGCCTCTTCATAACTCATCGAAAGGATATCCTCATGCCGTTTTTTAAATTCCTCCACACTTAACCAGCTCTCTTTATCATCTTGGCTAATCTGACCATCAATAGCAGTCGCAATTTCAATGGCCATAATATACATAGCTCGTTTATCAACAGTGAGAAGGTCAAAGTGGGTAGAAGCGATTCTTAAACATTCGCCTTTCTCACGAAAGTCCGACATGATAGCATCTTCGTAATCTAGCTGTATATATTCACATTTATGGGATAAAAAATCATATTTTATCCCTTCCTTTATTTGGACACTCCTCCATCTAACATCATGAGTTTCCTTGTCTAATTCTAAGTGAATAGAAAGTTTATCGATTGGTAAATCTAGATACCCAGCATACGATAAATCTGGCTCTATTCCATCTTTTTTCTCAAACCACATCCTTTTCGCTAGTTCCATGTAATCAAATGGAATTTCTTTGGTGTAATCGCCTTTGATGTATAGTCTCACTCGTCTTCCTCGTCGTCATACACACGTTCACCATGGATTTTGATGTATTCTTCACGAAGGCGCTCTTCTTCATCCCACAAAGTTTCCTCTACAGGTTTCAAACTTTTCAGTTCCTCCACGCTGATATCGGTTGCTTTATCGTAACTTAGTGATAAGACATCCTTGTGCAACTCCTTAAAAGTCTCTACATCCATCCAGGTCTCCTTGTCATCCTCGCTAATCTGACCATCAATGGCAAAAGCTACCTCGACTGCCATGATATACATAGCACGTCTATCAACCGTTAAAATATCCGTATGTGTCGTAGCAATCCTAAGGTTTTCTCCACGTTCTCTCCCATCAGTAATAAAATCATTTTCAAATTCTAATTGAATATTTTCATCAGAAAACGAATTCCAAGGGTCACTCTTGTCATATGGTATATGATTCCATCGCTTATCATTAAATCGCCATTTATCAAATTGAACTCCAAAAAAGAAATCATCCTGTAACATAGCATCATCACCAACATTGGAGAAACTTATTTTCTTGCCATTCCGTTCTTTAAACCACATCTTCCAAACTAGTTCTATAGTAGTAAATGTTATTTTTTTAGCATAATCACCTTTGATGTAAATTCTCACTCGTCGTCCTCATCGTCATAAACACGTTCGCCATGGATTTGGATGTACTCCTCACGCTTCCTATCCAATTCTTCCCAGATGGGATCGTCAATAGCTTTCAAAACCTTTATCTCTTCTAAACTAATATCGACTGCTTCGTCGTAGGTCATATTCAGTAGGTCTTTATGTTTCGTTTTGAATTCTTCAACACTCAGCCAAGTTTCTTTGTCGTCCTCGCTGATTTGACCGTCAATGACAGATGCTACCTCAATCGCCATGATATAGAGCGCTCGCTTGTCAACCGTTAGAATATCCTTATGAGTCGTGATTATTCGAAGATAGTCTCCTTTTTCTCGCCCATCACTTTCATAAGAATCTTCAAAATTTAAATTTAAATTTTCACGCTTAAAAGTCGCCCAAGAGTCTTTTCCTATTCTAAAATCAGCCATTCCCCAACGCTCATCATTTGAAGAAAATTTATCTAGAGTTAAACTCAAATAAAAATTATCATCAAATGCATAAGAAAAACCAACTTTCACTCCCTTACGTTCTTTGAACCACATTTTCCAAGGATATTCCATACAGTTTTGGTATATACTAGTTTCGTAGTTGCCTTTAAGATATAGTTTCACTCGTCTTCCTCGTCGTCATAAACACGTTCACCATGGATTTTAATATATTCTTCGCGAAGCCGTTCTTCTTCTTCCCATAGCGGATCTCTTACTGGTATCATTGTCTTTAATTCTTCCAAACTAATTTCAACCGCTTCATCATAAGTCAGTGAAAGAACATCCTTGTGCAACTCCTTAAATGTCTCTACATCCATCCAGGTCTGCTTGTCATCCTCACTGATCTGCCCGTCAATAGCAGAAGCTACCTCGACTGCCATGATATACATAGCACGTTTATCTACGGTTAAAACATCTATATGGGATGTTGCGATACGTAGATAATCTCCACGTTCTCTCCACTCTGTAATGAAAGTTTTTTCAAATTCAAGTGTTATACTCTCATATTCCAAAGACAACCAAGGATTACTAGGAATTATAAAAGGAGCCTTATCCCATCTTTCGTCAACTGAAGACCATTTGTGTAACCGAACACCAAAGTAAAAATCATCCTGCAACATCTCATCATCCCCGACATTTGAGAAACTTATTTTTTGACCATTTCTTTCTTTAAACCACATTTTCCAAACAAGCTCTCTTGTCGTAAAGGTTATTTTTTGCTTAAAATCACTTTTGATATATATTCTCACTCATCTTCCTCGTCGTCGTCCAACTCTACCTCTCCATGGATTCGGATATACTCCTCACGCTCCCTATCTAATTCTTTCCAGATGGGATCATCAATAGCGTCAATCGTTTGAATTTCTTCCAAACTCATCTCATTTGCTTCCTCAAAGGTTAGAGATAAGATATCTTTATGTTTTTCCTTGAATTCCTCGATTGTTATCCATGTTTTCTTGTCATCTTCGCTAATTTGTCCATTAAAGATTGTGGCAATCTCAATGGCCATGATATAGAACGCTCTTTTATCAAGAGTGAGCAATTCAAGATGGGTAGAAGCCAAACGCAAAAAGTCTCCATTTTCGCGAAAATCAGTTACATAAGCATTCTCAAATTCCAAATTTAGATCTTCATCAATTTGTGAATAAAAACGGTATTTTATCCCTTCTTGTATCGGAACATGCAACCAACGTTCATCATAATCCTGTTTATCTAGTTTTAGATGAATTGCTATATCATTCCTATCTCTGATTTGAAGAAAACCAGAATAGGAGAGTGGGATGCCTTCTCCTTGATAACTTTCAAACCACATCCTCTTCGCTAGTTCTAAATAATCAAATGGAATTTCTTTGGTGTAATCACCTTTAATATATAGTCTCATAAATCTGAGATATCGCCTCCATGTGCTAGTATGTATTCTTTTCGACGATTAGCTTCTTCCTCCCAAAGAGGGTCGTCTACAACATCCATCGTTTGAATTTCTGTCAAACTTAGTTCATTTGCTTCTTCAAAAGTCAGAGATAGAATAGCCTCGTGCTTTTTCCTAAACTCCTCGACTGTTAGCCATGTCTTCTTATTATCCTCGCTAATTTGCCCGTCAATCACCTTTGCAATCTCAAGCGCCATAATATACATAGCCCGTTTATCAACTGTCAAAATTTCTAGATGGGTGGTTAAAATACGGAGATAGTCACCCTTTTCATTATAATCTGTAGCAAATGCATCTTCAAAATTAATTTCAATACATTCTTTAATATGTGAAAAGAGACTTCTTACCCCTTCCTTTAGGGGGACACTAGACCATCTCTTATCAGCAGTGCTTTTCCTCAAGGATAAATTTGAGAAAAAATCTTCTTGTAATGCATCATTGTTCCCAGCATTTGAGTAAGAAATTTGCTCATCTTCTGGAAACCACATTTTGCCAGCTAGTTCCAAATAACCATAAGGTACTCTTTTTGTATAATCGCCTTTTAAGTATAATTTCATTCTTCCTCGTCGTCATAAACTGGCTCGCCATGGATTTTGATGTATTCTTCATTCCTGCGGTCGTCTTCTTCCCAAACTGGGTCTCTCACATCATCCATAAACGGAATTTCTTCCAAACTCAGCTCATTAGCCTCTTCATAACTCATCGAAAGGATATCCTCATGCCGTTTTTTAAATTCCTCCACACTTAACCAGCTCTCTTTATCATCTTCGCTAATCTGACCATCAATAGCAGTCGCAATTTCAATGGCCATAATATACATAGCTCGTTTATCAACAGTGAGAAGGTCAAGGTGCTTAGAAGAAATTCTTAAACATTCACCTTTCTCACGAAAATCCGACATCATTGCATCTTCGTAATCTAGCTGTATATATTCTGACTTATGGGATAAAAAATCATATTTTATCCCTTCCTTAATCTGAACACTTTTCCACCTATCATCATGAGTTTCCTTATCTAATTCTAAATGAATAGAAAGTTTCTCGATTGGTAGTTCTAGAAACCCAGCATACGACAAATCCGGCTCTATTCCATCTTTTTCCTCAAACCACATCCTTTTCGCTAGTTCCATGTAATCAAATGGAATTTCTTTGGTGTAATCACCTTTGATGTATAATCTCACTCATCTTCCTCGTCGTCATCCAACTCCACTTCTCCATGAATTCGGATATACTCCTCGCGCTTCCTATCCAATTCTTCCCAGAGGGGCTCGTCTATCGCTTTCATAACCTTTATCTCTTCTAAACTAATATCGACCGCTTCGTCGTAGGTCAAATGCAACAGTTCTGCATGTTTCGTTTTAAATTCTTCAATACTCAGCCATGTTTCTTTGTCGTCTTCGCTGATTTGACCGTCAATAGCAGATGCCACCTCAATCGCCATGATATACATCGCACGCTTGTCAACCGTCAAAATATCTAGATGAGTGGAAATAATTCGCAAATAATCACCTTTCTCACGCCCATCGCTTTCATAGGAATCTTCAAAATCCAATATTAGATACTCATATTTAAATGAATTCCACGGATTATCTCCTATTTTAAAATCAGTCCCCCCCCAACGCTCATCATTCGAAGAAAATTTATCCAGACTAACGCTAAAATAAAAATCATCATCACGTGCGTAAGAAAAACCAACTTCCACACCTTTGCGTTCTTTGAACCACATTTTCCAAGGAAATTCCATACAGGCTTGGTATATACTAGTTTCGTAGTTACCTTTAAGATATAGTTTCATTTGCTCTCCTAGTTTCAATAATTTTTTTGGTATGTTTTCCAAATTCTATCAAATATCTCTTCTTTGACACTCTTTGATAGGTTTCTCAATTGAGGATGATTGTTTACAAAATTCAGGATAGAATTTTTACCAGTAATTCCATTTATATCTAAGTGAGCGTCGACATTGTAGCCTGACTTCCCACTTCCAGATTGAACCTGAAAAACTCCATCACCATTAGTACCACTGCTTGGCTCCCAATCTACACGAAGCTTCACTTTTCGATTTCCCACTCGGGCTTCAATTTGTTTACCACCCTTACCAGAAATGGTCTTACTCGTCGGTCTATTTGCCTTCCAGCTGTCGTAGTTGCTAGAATAATTAACCTGAATTTCGCCATTTTGTATGGCTGTCTTTGTGATAGCTGATAAGCTAGTTACTGCTCCACTAGCTATCAGTACATTCCCATATTGTACCCCTGATACAGATGCTGCCGTACCAGCTACGATACTTGTCCCTGCTGTTGGCGGACCAGCCATGATACTCAAGACTTCAAGGGCGCCACTTGCAAAGTAAACTCCCAATCCAGAGAATATTTGAGCTACTCCACTCCAAAATTCGACTGAATTTGCTTCAAAGTTTTGTGCTTTTAGTTCATCAAACTTTTTGTTAACCAAGTGAGTATAGTCCGCATCGTATTTCCCATTTTTTGAAACGACATAGCCTTGTTCCAAGGGGGAAATTTCAATGATATTCCCTGTTTCATCAATCTTAAGAGTGTGATTGTAGTCGTCAATTATTTTATCCCATTCGGACTTGTCGTGGCCTTTTAAACGCTTCTTTAATTCGGCACGATAGTAGGCATCACCATCTTCCGATAGCATCATATCCCTAGAAGCTTTATTGATGGCACGAGTTTCTGAATCTTGAAAATCTCTTTTTGCATGCGAAACAATCTTCACATCCTTCATCTTCTGCACCCAGCTCATGTCCAGACCGTCCGCATAGTAGTTGCCATCGCTATCGACAATGATTTTACTTAGTTGCGTAGCTCCTTGAATCGCTAAGCTAAGGACTTCTAGACTATCACTGAAATACTGGGAAACCTCTGAGACAAAGAATTCTAGTTTTTCAATCTTGTCATCCAAATCCTGAATACCCGACTCGATTTGAGACTTAGTATTGTAGAGGATGGTCTTCTCAGAGAAGGCTTTCCCCCAATTGAGACTAAAGAAATCTTTGATTTGATTTAGCCAGTTCTCCCTCGCTTGAATCTGAGCTTCTACGATAGCTAACTGCTCTTCCCTCAATTTTTTCAGTTCCTTGAGCTGGTCCAGGTCCAAATCACCATATCCTGAGACCTGAGCATCTGCATTTTTGTAGGAAGTCAACTCTAGTTGGATATCATCTATCGCTGCTTGTAACTTCTTGATGCTAGGGATGATAATCTCTGTAAAGAGACCCTTCCCAGCTGTGTAGGCTGCTCCTGTCAGCTCACCTGAGTCTAAAGAGGAAATCAGGTGGTCACATCCACTAGATAAGCGGTCCGTGACTTCATTTGCGACTTGGAGATTGTTAGTCATGGCCTGAATCAATTCTTGGGATTCTTGTGCACTGTATTTTACTCCCATGGTAGCCGGTTCCTTTCTGATATCAGTTCTTCTCTGGCTTCATCGAAAGACCGACGTGCCTTCTTCGTTTGTTTTTCCAAGGCATCCAGTTCCTCTTCTACATAAGAGTTGACCTGTCGCTGAATGGTTCTATTATCACTTTTGATTTGCTCTATCACCTGACGAGAACTAGGCGAGATAGCTAATAGAGTCGCCATACGATGGTGGATACTCTGGATTTCTGAGTGAAAGTGAGTTAGCTGCTGTTCATATTGTCTTTTTAGAGTCTGGAGATTTTCTTCCTTATCGTCAATCTTAACAATTTCTCGCCAAAGTTTGTAGCGTTTTTCTTCGTTCTTATCAGCCATTTTTAATGTTCCCATCTCTTAGCCAGTTCTACGTCACGTTTTTCAATCTTATGAGCAATTTCTGGAAACTTATTTGCTTGGGTCAAAACAGCCGAGCTGAAATCACTGACTGCCTGAAGCATTTGATTGCAGGCCTGACGTCCCGCTTCCATCCCAGCGATTTCAGAAGTATACGAAAATTCTACTTGCTGATTTTGCTTGTTGCTCGTGTCATACCCAACCAATTCATTAATAGCTACCTCTGCTGCTATCGTGCTAGATTTTATCTTTCCACCCATACTTCAAACTCCCTTTATTCATTGTATATTGACCATATCATAACACAAAAATAGTACGATTTCAAAACAAATCCTAAGGGCAAGTGAGCTCATCTCCTTAGAGTAAACTCTATCGCTCAGTGAATGAGTTTGACAAAGACGCCACTAGTGATTTTGGAGACCCGTTTTCTGATGCCTTATAGTTTGAGTAGTCTTATTAGCAAGGCTTGTTCACCTCTCGTGAGAAACAGAAAAAGACAAGCCCTAGAAAAATTCCTAGGGCTTGTCTTATGTGTCAAAATGAGCTACGTTTTTACTGACTCCTACAACTCTGTCCGATTTTCAATGGCTCGTAAGAGTGTGACTTCGTCCGCATACTCGATATCTGCTCCCACGGCTAGTCCTCGTGCTAGGCGAGTTACCTTGATACCAGCGGGTTTGAGGAGACGAGAGAGATACATAGATGTCGCTTCGCCATCAGCCGTCGCATTGGTTGCCACGATCACCTCTGAAACCTCGTTATCCATGAGACGAGTCATGAGACTCTTGAGGTTGATATCGTCTGGGCTGATGCCATTCATCGGAGAAACAAGGCCATGCAAGACATGATAGAGTCCGTGGTATTCTTGGATATTTTCCATAGCAGCCACATCGCGACTATCCTCTAGCACCAAGATGGTTGTCTGGTCTCGAGTCGGATCCGTACAGATAGAGCAGGGGTCATCATCAGTCAAGCGACCACAGATGGAACAATAGGTCAATTCCCGCTTGGCAGAAAGGAGATTTTTAGCAAATTCATTGACATCGTCATCAGACATTCCAATAGTATAGAAGGCCAGACGGGTAGCCGTCTTAATCCCGATACCCGGTAACTTCGAATAACTGTCAATTAGCTTAGCAATAGGTGTTGGATACAGCATATGTTCCTTTCTAATTCATTGGATGATGTTGGTTATAGAGGTTGATAATATCGCGCGCAATAGAAGGTCCGACACCATTTGTAAGGTTGGTGTTATGAGGGAAGACAACAGCTACAGCGATTTGAGGATTATCTGATGGTGCATAAGCCACAGCATTGGTATTGTTAGCTTTTTGACCTCCCTCAACATAACTTTCGGCAGTACCTGTTTTACCACTAATGGATACAGCTGCACCATTGGAAAAGGCACGACCTGTCGTCAGAGCACTCCCACCATGTGAAACTTGATAAAATCCTTGTTGGAGGATGGAAACATCAGACTCAGAAATATTAATTTTATTCATTTCCTTGGTATCAATAGATTGGATTAAGTTCCCTAAGCCACCTTGTTCATTATTTCCATAAATTCCCTCAACAATGTGAGGTGCAATTCGAACACCATTGTTAGCAATGGTTCCAACATACTGGGCCAATTGCATTGGGGTGTAGTTATCAAACTGACCAAATGCATTGGTAATGTAATTAGCAAAATTATACTCTTTTGGTATAAAACCAGTTGACTCATCTGGAAGATCAATACCTGTTGAGGCTCCAAGACCATATTCAGCAAATGTCGAACGAAGTTTCCCCATAGCGGATTCTAAATTGTTAGTTAAAACAAACATATTGGGTTGATAGGTCTGCCCCATAATGCCCAAAGCCGTTTGAACCATATAGGCATTAGAAGAATACTCCAAGGCTTCCACAGCTGTAATCGGGAATGAACCGTAGGCTTGAGTATACCAAGAATTAATCGGAGCTGAGCCTTGGAAGACAATCGGTTGGTCTGTCAAGGTCTGGTTCCCTGACAAGACTCCATTCTCCCAACCAGAACTGATGGTCGCCGCCTTGACAACCGAACCTGGGACAAAGACATTGGTTATCGTTCCAAGCGAATCTGAACTTAATTCACCGGATTCGACATTATGCTTGACACCCGACATCGCTAGAACTGCACCGGTTTTAGGATTGAGGGCTACAGCGTAGACCCCTTCAGAGTATTTAGCTCCACCGTTACCCAACTCTGAGTTGAAGTAGCTCTTGAGTAGGTCATCTACACCATTCTGGAAAGTTAGGTCAACCGTTAACTTGATATTGTTTCCTTTGCTTCCTTCTTCGACATTTTCCACACTTTCCATATTTCCGTGTTTGTCGAGGTGGATTTCTTTGACGGAGCGTTTGCCTTGAAGAACATCTTCATATTGCTTTTCAAGATAGGAAGTTCCCACTCGGTCATTGAGAGAATACCCTTTTTTGAGATAAGCATCAACTTCCTCAGCTGGAAGTCCTGACTTCTCATTTGAAACGCTACCAACGATTGTTGATAAAGATGTATCCAGTACTTTACGATCCCATGAGGTTGAAATGCTGATACCTGGTAATTCCTTGGACGCTGATGCAACGAGAGCAACTTGGGTATCATCTAAGGCATCCGTAGAAATGGTACCCGTCGCAAAATTTTCAACGGCATTGAGCTGACTAAACAGATAGATTTCCTTTTTCTGGTCATCTGTATAATTGAGTTGACTCACGTCAATACTTTCAACCGCATTATTGTAGAGGGTCGCTTCTGGTAAGCGGTTCCCATCTGAATCTAGGCGTTTATCACTTGGCAAGGATTCGACTGTTTTTTTGTAAACGTCCTGGTCCGCCAGGTAATAATCTGCAATCTGACGATCTGTCAAATCAGGGGAGGTTACATTCACATATGTGAGAAGTTTCTTGGCTGTCTCCTTCAATTCTGCTGCCGTCATTTTATTGTTTCGTGTGAAAGAAACAACCTGCTTGACAGTGTTTTCTACCAAGGGTTTCCCTGCTGCATCATAGATTTGCCCACGAGCTGAACTGGTTGTTACCCTTGTCTGGCTGGCTGAAGCCAATTTTGTTTCATAGAAATCTTTATTGAGCACCTGCATATATAACAATCGACCAATAATGGCCATAAACAACAGGATAACAATGGCAAACAGTAAATTAAGCCGAATAGGAATCGAATGGCTATTGAATTTTCTCATACAACTAAGACTCTTTTCTAGAAAAATTTCCGATTTTCACCTTTATTACATATAAAATAATAGAGCAAACAGGTGAAGCTCAGTACTTTTCATTGTACCATATTTTACGGAGAAACTCTTGGAAAAGTAGAAGCATTTTTTGACTTTTAACTGAAAATGCCTTTTTATTTGGTTATCCTATCTTCTATGATATAATGATGTTAATAAGCAGGCAATCGTCAACTTTTAAGAGTTTGACTTATGAAAAGGAGCTCCATGAAAAAGCAGGATATCGCAACCATAATCGACCTCCATTTTGAAGAATTAACCGAGCTTGAGCAAGAAATCGCTCGCTATTTTTTACAACCTGAAACAAGTCAAGATGATCTTTCTTCTCAGCAAGTTACCCAGAAATTACATATCTCCCAAGCAGCGCTGACCCGCTTTGCTAAAAAGTGTGGTTTTACAGGTTACCGAGAGTTCGTCTTTCAATACCAGCATCAGGCTAGTAAACAGGATACTCATTCCCACAAACACAGTCCTTTGACTAAACGTGTTTTGCGAAGCTACAGTATCATGCGAGAACAAACACAGGATTTGATCGACGAAGAACAACTGGAGCGCGTTGCCCAGTTAATCGATGACGCTGAACGAGTTTACTTTTTTGGGACGGGAAGTTCTGGTCTGATTGCCCGTGAGATGAAACTGCGCTTTATGCGTCTGGGTGTGGTCTGTGAAGCCTTAACCGATCAAGACGGCTTTGCATGGACGACCAGCATCATGGATGAAAATTGTTTGGTGCTCGGCTTTTCTCTATCTGGCACTACCCAATCCGTTCTAGATAGTTTGCTGGATGCCAAGGACATGGGAGCCAAGACCATTCTCTTTACCAGTTCTCCTAGCAAAGACTGTCAGGCCTACACCGAAACAGTCCTAGTCGCAAGTCATAGCCAATCTTCTTACATCCAGCGTATTTCCGCTCAACTCCCTATGCTCTTTTTAACAGATTTGATTTATGCCTACTTTTTGGAAATCAATCGCGAGAGCAAGGAAAAAATCTTTAACAGCTATTGGGAAAATAAAAAACTCAACGGCTATCGTAGACAAAAACGCGCTAGAAAATCCTAGTTTGGTTGGACCAAACTAGGATTGTTTTGTTTTGAAATGGTAATAGGCTCCCAACATCCCTGCTGTATTTTGGTGATGGGCAAATTCTAATCGTAAAATAAAACGAGCTATGCTTCAGAAGTACGTTCTATAATATCATAGTTTAATGCAAAGTGTTGCGATATAATCATTTCCATACCGTGATAATCGATGTCTTTTGTCACAAGATTCATAAAAATCGATCATAGCGAGACCGTTTTTTAGTTGTCCTCTAATCTGTGTTTCTAAGGTATGGCTAAATTCATATCCATATTCTGGATTGATGGTGATTTTGCCTTCCTCTTCAAGCTCTCTTGAATTAAAAGGTAGTGCAAACTTTAAAAGTAATTCCTCATCGGGTTTGTCCCATACAGTGTCAGCATCATACATGTAGATCCAGGGATTCATAAATCCGACCATTAACAGTCCACCCTTTTTCAATACTCGAGAGGCTTCTTTATACATGTTTTCTAAATCTTCTATATATACATTTGAAACTGGATTAAAAATAATATCAAAAGTTTCATCTTCAAATGGAAATGGTTTTGTCATATCACCTTGAACGGTATTGATTTTTAAGCCTTCTCTTTTAGCAACCATTTCATCTCTTTCTAATTGTGATTTAGAAAAATCCATAATGGTGACATCATAACCTTTTGCAGCAAAAACGGGACCCTGCTGTCCACCACCACAAGCTAACCCTAATATCTTTTTTCCCTTGGCTTTTTCAAACCATTCTGTTGGAACTTTTTTCCCAACAGTTAAGGCAACAGAAATTGGATGCTTTCTAACTTCTTCTAATTCTTCATGTGTCAATGGCTCAGTATAGTCGTTTTTTACATTATTCCATCTATCTTCATTTAATTTTATATAATTACTCATCTTACAATCTCCTCGTAATTTTATATGATTTCGACTTCAGGTGAATAGGTTGCCATTACATTTTTTTCACCTCTACAAATTCTAATTTACCAATTTTCGCCCATCTCATTATATCACTTTTCCACATTTTCTCATTTACTCAAGCTAAATATCAATTCAATGGATGATAGAATTGCTCTCTCCTTAACTTCTCATGCAAGTCGGTTATTTTCTCCTAGTTTCTCACGATTACATCCTTTGGCTCAAATTTTTCAATAAAAAAAGAATTAAGCAAAACAGTTTTCACTCAAGTAGTGATTCAGTGTTTTTCTTAATTCTATAGTTCCAAACTAAGATTGTTTTGTTTTGAAATGATAATAGGCTCCCAACATACCTGCTGTATTTTGGTGATGGGCAAATTCTAATCGTGTTTTTTCAGCTAGACTTGGTACCAAGGCCGCCTTCAAGGCTGTGCGGATCTTTGGTTTGAGGATAGCCTCTTGTCCCATGATACCGCCACCGAGAATGACTACTTCTGGATTGGCAACGTAGCAAATATTTGCCAGACCTTTTCCTAAATAGTCTACCATGCGGTCAATACCAGCCATACAAATCTTGTTTCCTTCGGTAGCTTCCTTGAAAATGCGTCGGCCATTCCACTGATCGACTGAGTCACCATGAGCTGCTGCCACATATTCTACCAAAGCTGTCGTAGAAGCAAGATCCTGAAAAGCTCCATCCTGCATATGCATGTAACCAACTTCGCAGGCCGAATTGCTAAATCCATGGAAGACTTTCCCATCCATAATCAAGCAACCACCGATACCAGTTCCAATGGTCAAGCAAAGAGTGACACTCGCTCCCTTTCCAGAACCAGATACTGCCTCAGCTAGACCTGCACAGTTGACATCATTTTCAATTTCACAAGGGATATTAAAGCTCGTCTCGATTTCCTTCTTGAACTGGGTTCCTGCATAGTTGGGAATCTGAGGTCCAGCGTAGAAAATCTCCCCCTTATCAGGATCTACCATCCCTGCCGAAGAAATGGCAATACCTGCTACTGGGCCCTTTTCTAAATAGCTGGCTACGATATCTTTTGTCTTTTGTAAGATATGGGGACCACCCTTTTGCGCCTCAGTTGGCATTTCATGCGATTCAACAAGTTGGCCTTCTTGGTCAATCAAACCATATTTGATGTTGGTTCCACCGATATCAATTGCAACGTAGTGTGTCATAAATACCTCCTTATGGATTAGAGGAAGCGCTCCTTGGTTTCACGAATCAATTGAGCAGCTGCTTCTACAACTGGACGATCTTCTTCAGTCACTGGTGTCAATGGTGAACGAACTGATCCAATGTTAAGTCCTTCATTGATCTTCAAGACTTCTTTGATGACACCGTACATATTTCCATGTGCAGCAGTGAGTTTGCCAATGATCGCATTGATAGCGTATTGCAATTCACGCGCTGTTTCCAAGTCTTTTTCAGCAATCAACTCATTGAGTTTCAAGAAGAGTTCTGGCATCGCACCATAAGTACCACCGATACCAGCCTTAGCACCCATGAGGCGACCACCTAAGAACTGTTCATCTGGACCATTAAAGACGATGTGGTCTTCTCCACCAAGGCTGACAAAGGTTTGGATATCTTGAACTGGCATAGAAGAGTTCTTAACACCGATAACACGTGGATTTTTCAACATTTCTGTATAGAGACTTGGAGTCAAAGCAACTCCTGCCAATTGAGGAATGTTATAAATCACGTAGTCTGTGTTTGGAGCTGCAGAACTGATATCGTTCCAGTATTTGGCAACTGAGTATTCTGGCAAGCGGAAGTAAATCGGCGGAATCGTTGCAATGGCATCTACTCCCAAGCTTTCTGCGTGGCGAGCAAGTTCCATACTATCCTTTGTATTATTGCAAGCAACGTGAGCAATGATAGTCAATTTTCCTTTGGCAACTGCCATGACTTCTTCCAAAATCAATTTGCGATCTGCCACACTCTGGTAGATACATTCACCAGAAGAACCGTTGACATAGAGACCTTGAACTCCCTTATCAATGAAGTATTGAACCAAGGCACGCGTACGCTCTGGACTTACTTCTCCTTGATCATCATAACATGCGTAGAAGGCTGGAATGACACCTTCGTATTTTTTCAAATCTGACATAGATTTTCTCCTAAGATTTCTTTTTTCTGCTGAGAGCAGTTCTATTTTTTTACAAGTTTAGTATACACCTTGTGAAAATCGCTTTCAATATCTTGTATACACTTAGATTTTAGTTTCTACCTGTATTTTAGAAACTGTAACGATTGAAAGTAGTTTCAGAAACACCTCATCCTACTGGTATTTGGCGAAAATTTTCTCCATCAATCCTGCTTGGAGAAAGACCAGCAAACCAAAACCAAAGAGGATAAAGGCTGACCCACCCAAAAGGAGAGTGAAGGCGGATAGATAAAGAACCATCACTATGAGAAAGAGAATAGCTAACATGAGGAAGAACCATGGAAAGTTAAAACTTGCCAAGATAAGCCCTTTTTGCAGCACTTCTTTCCATGACAAATCATAGCGCGCAGCGATGGGATAACTAGCCAGCATCACCAGAGTGACGAAGATGAGAATCCCCAAACAAATAGCTTTCACAATCTGGAAAGGTAAAGCTGTCTGGCCCCAGAAAAGATAGAGGTCTAAAAGACTTAGCAAAACTATGCCCAACTCTAACAGACCTAACTGAAGCCCCAGTTTCAGATTTTGCTTGAAGGCTCTTAGATAAGTTCTAAATACTGGTACCCGTCTGCTTCTCTTAATCTCAAACATGGTCTCGTAAAGGCTGATTTTCGCCACTCCAATCGTCACAATGGGCAAACAAGAGACGACAAAAAGAAGATTGACTGTGACGATATCCAAGACCTTCTCACTGAAACGCATGAGAAAATTATCTGTATCAAATGCTGCCTTGATAAGGCTTACTCCTTTTTGTGCCATGTTTGCTCCTCCTGATTCTTTTAATCAATCAAAATTTTAAAGAGATATTTGCGAACCTTTTCTTCCATCCCTGCGTAGCCATTTGGCTGGTGTGGTTCTCCGGGGAAGAAAATCGCAAAATTGTGATAGCCCAACAAGAGTGGGTATTTTTCATGACAATGGACAAAGCCAATGTCGCTCGCTTCGTCGAATGCTACTGCTTCGTCTTTGATACGTGAACCGTAGCTCGAGTATTCATGTCCTTCTACCAGCAAATGCAAGTCTGCATAGTTCTTATGGTGCTCAAATTGATCATTTTCAGCTTGATTGAGAACATTTTCCTGAACAACTAGAAAGACCTTGTCCCCGTCAATCTCATACTTCCCGAGTTCGAAAGAATCTTTACGGTGCTGATAGAGATAGTCGATAGCCTTGTCTAGATTGGGATGGATCCCCTTGTAAAAGGCGATGTTTTTCAAATCGTCAAAAATCATACTGTTTCCTTCGTTTCTGATAGTTACTAGTTTTCAGTTTCGAATTATCCTTTCTCTATTTCCCTGTAATAGTGCGGATGGAAGCAAATTCCTTCGGAATTTCATTCCTAATTTTTGAGCCTTTCACTCCTTCATCGTCAGTCTCAAAAATTCCGTCTAAGATAAGCGTAAGATGCTTATCTTAGATACCACTAAAGCGGGAAATAGTTACCATAAAACGAACCTACTCTAACTAGTATCATGAAAAGAGTTCATTCTTAAGTTTATAAGTGTCTGACAAAACTTCACGAAGTAACTGCATACTCTCCATTTTGTAGACACTTATAACTCTATATTTCCATGGCATGTCAAGACCACTTCTGCAATCTTGACACACTAATTTACTTTTCTTAACCTTTGACCGCTCCCATAGTAATCCCTTGAGTGAAGGATTTTTGGAAGACAAGGAAGACCGTTACGATTGGCACGGCTGCAAGAGCTGCACCCGCCATGATCAAACCATAGTTGGTTGCCATTTCAGCCTGCATGGTCGCAACCCCGAGTGAGATAGTCAAGTTTTGACGTGAAGTTAACATAACCAACTGCATAAAGTAGTCGTTCCAAGTATTGATGAAGGTAAAGATCGCAAGGGCTGCAAATCCTGGTTTCACGATAGGGAAGGCTACGCTCCAGAAGGTACGAATCTCACCACAACCGTCGATTTTAGCTGATTCAAGCAATTCTGTTGGGATGTTTTCGCTAAATTGTTTCATAAGGAAGACCCCAAATGGCCATCCAATCAAAGGCAAGATAACTGCCCAAAGAGTATCGTGAATTCCCATGAAGTTAACGATACGTACCAGTGGTACAAGGACAACTTGTTTTGGAAGAGCCATGGCAGCGATAAAGACTGCAAAGAGGATGCGTTGACCATAGAAACGTTTTTTAGCCAAGACATAACCTGCTAGAGAAGAGGTTGCGCAGACTAGGAACATGGTTACCAGTGAGATAAATACAGAGTTCCACATCCACTGCATAGCAGGGTTTTGCACCATGAGTTGTTGGAAGTTCTCCATGGTTGGCATTTTAGGGAACCACTGTGGCGGAATCATAATGGTATCAGGCTGTGATTTGAAGGCCCCTGTCAAGATCCAGTAGAATGGAAAGATGAACAGTACGGTCAACAAGAGCAAGATAATCGTTGAAATAACAGTGAAAGCTGTTAAAGGTTTCTTTTGTGTAGGTTGCATAACTGTCTCCTTTCTTTAGTATTCTACGTCGTTTCCGAGGATCTTGAATTGAGCAAAGCTGACAATGGCAATCATCACTGCCAAGAAGACACCGATGGTATTTGCATAGCCGTATTCTGTCAATTGGAAGGCTTTTTCGTAAAGGTAGTACATCAAGGTACTTGTTGAATAGTTTGGACCACCAGAAGTCAAGAGCTGAATCAAAGCGAAACATTGGAATGAGTTGATGGTTGTAATGATCGCGATGTAAAGAGTTGTTGGAAGAAGGCTAGGCCATTTGATCTTCCAGAAGACTTGAAACTCAGTCGCACCGTCAACACGCGCTGCTTCAACAAGTGAGTTGTCAATATTTCCCATGGCAGCGATATAAAGAATAATCGGTTGACCAACAGATGTTGTCAAAAGGATAATCATAATCGCTAGCAAAGCCCAGTTTTTATCACCAAGCCAAGAAATGTTTTGGCTGATGATGTGGCTTGACTTAAGGACAAAGTTTAGAATCCCTGATAGTGGGTCATAGATCCACTTCCATACAACCGTTACGGCAACACTACCTGTAACTACAGGAAGGAAGAAGACGAAACGATAAAAAGAACGGGCAATGGCATTTTGATGATAGGTTTGAGATGCTACAAAGAGCGAGAAGAGAACCACAATCGGAACAGATCCAATAACCAGGATAACGGTATTGATCAAAGACTTCACAAAGACAGGGTCTTTAAACATGCGAATGTAGTTGTCCAAGCCCACAAACTCAAATTTAGTCATGGAGTAGTTAAAGAAACTTGTAATGAATCCCATAATCATAGGAGCCAAGACAAAGATGACAAAGAAGAATAACACTGGTGCTAGGAAAGCGTAGGAAATCACTGTTTCCCGCATACGAATTTTATTGACTTTCACAGTCGGCACCTCTCTTTCAAATAGAATAGTTTTTGATTTTCTTGAACTGTTTTAAAACCAAAATGAAATTTTTTAAGATTCGCTTATGTAAGAACTTCATTTTAATTTCGTGACAGTTCCTACCATTTCAAACAAAAGTCCCCCTTTTCTTACACCATAGTGCACAGGGAAAAGGGGGGAATCAATCTGACTTAGTGCTTATTGTTTTGTAGCTTTTTTGATTGTTTCGTTAGCTTTTTCAGTGAAGGCTTTCAAAGCATCCGCTGGTTTTTCGTCACCATTTGATACAGATTGCAACATTGGGAACCAAAGTGTTCTCATTTCAGCAAATCCATCGATAGTATTGTAGTATGGTGAGTAGTATTTAGTCCAGCCACTGATTGTTTCCATACGTTTGTCTTCATAAAGTTTACCAAATGAAGTACGAACTGGGAAGGCACCTGTACGAACTACGTCTTTAGGACCCCATTCTTTGTCATCTGCGATGAATTGAACGAATTTCTTAGCAGCTGCGATTTTCTTATCGTCTTTGTTGTTAAATACTGCAAATCCGTTTACAAGGTATTCAAGAGATGGTTTACCAGAGTCTGATGGGAATGGTACTTCTACCACGTCTACCTTACTTGCTTCCAAGAGTTTCGCTTGGATACCGTTTTGAGCTGGAGCCCAAAGGATTGTGTATGAAGTTTGACCGTTGGCAAAGTTTTGGATATCTGCTCCACCGTCAAATTGTGAACCATTGTTCAACAAACCGTCTTTAATCCAGCTAGCAGCTTTTTCAAGACCTTTGACGAATTTAGGATCGTCTGTTGTATATTTGGTTACGTCTTTGTCTGTTACAGAACCGCCATAAAGGTTTGCAACGAAGGCACGTGTTCCTTGGTCTCCCCCTTGACCAGAACTGAACAATGAACCTGGCGTATATCCTTTATCTTTAAGCGCTTTCAAAACTTTTTCAAAGTCATCAGTTGTCCAACCTTCTTTTACAAGGTTTGCAACTCCAGCATCTTCCAACATTTTCTTGTTCATAGCCATGTAGAATGGAGCTGAACTGATTGGATACATGTAAGCTTTATCTCCAGCCTTACTTGCTTGTACGATGTTTTCGTTGTTGACATCTTTGACGAATTCGTCTGTGAAGAGGTCGTTCAACTCAGCCAATTTACCATTTTTACCGTATTGGATGATACGTCCTGGTGCGTCAAAAAGTACGTCTGGCGCTGTTCCTGCTTCGATGGCTGTTGTAATCTTTTCAGGACCTGACTTGAAGTCGATAGTTTCCAATTTCACTTTTACATCTGGATTTGCTTTTTCAAAAGCTTCGATGATTGATTTTTCATAAGTTCCAACACCGTCACCAGTTTTTTCTTGTGTGAAGACTGGGAATGCCCACCAAGTGATTTCTGTTTTTCCGCTATCGCTACTAGAACTTCCAGCATCTTTACTTCCACCAGAATTACCACAAGCCGCAAGGCCAAGAATCGCAGCACCCGCAAGTACTGTACAAGCTAGTTTTCTAAATTTCATCTGTATTCTCCTAATTTATAAGCGTATCCATATTGGATAATGAGTTCTTTATATTTGTATACGTTTTCATTTTGTCCGACGCATCAACCACTCTCCTCTGTTTTGAGATTGTGTTATTTAAGACCGGCAACAAAGCGTTCCGTAATCTCTTTTGGTCTAGTAATCGCTCCACCAACAACGATACCTCGCACCCCATACTCAAGGATTTGCTTAGCTTGTTCTGGTGTATGAATTTTCCCTTCAGCGATGACATCCACACCGGCATCACAGAGTTTTTTGATCAGTTCAAAGTCTGGACCATCTACTTTAGGACTATAAGAGGTATAACCTGATAGGGTTGTTCCAACAAAATCAATCCCTGCATCGACCGCTGCTATTCCCTCTTCAAAGGTACTGGTATCAGCCATTAAGAGTTGATGCGGATACTTTTCTTTGACTTGTCGGATAAAGTCCTGAATTTCCAAACCGTCGTAACGTTCACGTTTGGTACAATCCAGAGCAATGACCTCAATGTCGAGTTCAGCCAATTCATCAACTTCTTTCATAGTAGCTGTAATGAAAGGCTCCTGTGGCGGATAGTCACGTTTGATAATCCCGATAATCGGGAGTTTCGTAACCTCCTTAATCTCCTTGATATCACGAACACTATTTGCTCGGATACCGACTGCTCCACCTTGCTCAGCCGCTTTGACTAGCAAGGGGATAACCCCTCCCGCTTCTGTATAAAGCGGTTCGTGAGGAAGTGCCTGGCAAGAGACAATGATTCCATCTTTGATCTGTTCAATCAAGGCTTCTTTGCTGATCTGTGGCATCCTCTTTCCTCCCTTTCTTGTTCTTATGGGCTTATTATATATCATTTGTTAAGCGCTTTCAATAGCTTGTGGTAGAATAGATTTCAGTTTCAAAACTATTTTATAGAACAGACTATCCTGAAAGTAGTTTCAGACTTCTTATGATTTCGAATCAACCTGAATGTAATAAAGAAAGATAGCAGGCTGAAAACCTGCTATCTCTTCTGAGACTTATTCAAATAGCTTTTGCTAATTATTCTTTTCTCTTCTTGCCAAATGCAAACAAGGATAAAAGAACGCCTGCAATACCAAGGGAAATCAGTGAGCTTGTTTCCTTGCTTCCCGTATTTGGAAGTTCATCTTGTTTAGCTGCTGGCGCTTGATAGGTCACATCTTGGCCTAGAGACAGTTTGTTGTCTGCAGCTGCTAATACTTGATTTGTTTCTCCCTTGTACTCTGGCACTTCAAGGACTGCCGCCTCAGCACCATTGACGCCACCCTTATACTCTGGCAGGTCATTTGAAGCTGCCAAGACAAAGTTAGCACCTCCTCTATATTCCGGAAGCTCGTTTGAGGCTGCTAGAACTGCATTGACACCACCCTTGAACTCTGGAAGTTCATGGACTGCTGCCTCAACAGCGTTGACCCCACCTGTAAATTCAGGCTTTTCAACCGTTGGCGCTGCTTCTTCGCCTACTGTTGATAATGGACCGGTGTACTCTGGCATCTCTGCCACTGGGGCTTCCTCAGCATTGACACCACCAGTGAATTCTGGTTTTTCTACTGTAGGAGCTGGTTCTTCACCTACTGTTGCCATTGGACCTGTATACTCCGGAACTTCATGAACCGCTGCTTCTTCTGCATTAACACCACCTGTGAACTCTGGAACCTCATGGATAGCAGCTTCACTGCCATTAATACCATCGCTTAGTTTAGAGCCAGCTAAAGAAACTGGTAAATTGTGCATGCTTTCAATTGCACCCTCAGCTAGACCTGTAATTCTTTGACCCATATCCTCTGGATCTATTGTGAATAGGAGAGTTTTTGTATCGTACTGGGTCATAAAGGTTGCTGTCTTGCCATTTGCCAATTGAAGGGTCGGAGCCTTGTTGACCAATACTTCCGAATCGAACTCCATGGCAATAATACCTGGCCATTTTTGGATAGCATATTTTACTTTTGCTTCTTTAGGAGAAATTCTGTCTTTGCTTAAGAAATCCCAGTTGAATTTCTTATAGGATAAAGTATAATCGTTTTGATTGCCATCCGCATGTTCATAAAGCAAACCATATTCGCCATTTCCGAGTTCTTGGAGTGAGTTGTAAGCAAACTTACCACTTTGTATAGGATTGTGTTTCAGCCATGTCAACTCACCATTCTCCTCAACACGGGCCAGGTGAACCAAACCATTGTTGCGTCCAGGACCACCAGCATTGCTAAGTAGAATGTATTCCTTTCCTTCATGCATGGTGTGAATAGCGGACATTTGAACATAAACGTCTTTTACTTGAGGATAACGTTTGATTTCCTTATCCCACGTTGCTCCCCCATCATGACTGGTCGCAACCTGAAGATCACCAGTCAACCCACGCATAAAGAGCTTGAGATCTCCATTATTCAACTGAACAACAGTCGACTCCGTATTTTGGGCACCTGGATTATTCATGGTTGAGGAGTGAATGGTTTGATTGCCTACTGGGCGGTTATCATTAACTGCTTCCCCTGCTTGCCATGTTTCTCCATGATCATCTGAATAAATTACACGAGATGATTGAGAACCGCTTAGGTAGGAAACGTTGTTTGTTGTATAAACTGGAATCACCAGTCTTCCCTTATGAGGTCCTGTACGCAAGGCAATCCCCGTACCAGGTCCAGTTCCTAGGAAGTGCATCCAATCTTTCCGAATCCCATGTGTAATATCTTTTGGTGCAGACCAAGTCTTCCCATCGTCATCACTGTAGGACATCCATAGGTAGTTGGTATTGGAAACTCTAAAAATATTCTTTTCGCTATATTCAAAATAAATATTTCCGATTAACTCATTCCCTTTATACAAATCTCCCTTATCGCTGTAGGCTGGTTTTTTAGGGTCAACGACAACACGATAATCTGTCTTTCTATTTTGAGGGTCGAATACCTCTCCGTTTTCTCGAATTGTATAACGACCTGATTCTCCTTGCTTATATAAAACTTGATAAACTTTATCTCCCACCTGTTCATAAGCTTTCGGAGCTTGCCCTGGCAGAGAAAATACTGCCTTACTTTCAAGGAACATGTCATAAATTGCAAAAATTCTCTTTGTTTCAGGGTCTTGCACCAAGGCCATATCAATATTGACTGGAGATGGCCAATCTGCATGTTTAGCATGCTCATTGTCACGAGGATTTGAGATTACGATTCGGTCTCCCCATGTTTTTCCATTATCTGAGCTGCGACGAACAACCATCCCAATATCTCCCCAGTCAGAATGGTGCAAACGTCTTTCATCCGTTCCAGCAATCAGCGTTCCTTTATCTGTCTTGAGAAGAGCTGGGATACGATAACTCTTGATACCATCTTTATTTGGTTGATTGTTCCTACCACCTTCAAAGACGTCTTCTTTCTCAGTGACTTTTGCTCCCTCAGGAAGTTTCTGTTCCAATTCACCTCTTTCAAATAATTGACTCCGTGTTTGAACTTCATCTGGGCTTAAAGCACGATCGTAAACGGTTAGGTTTCGAACTTGTAGGTTTGATGCCCAAACTGTTTTATTGCCCCGTTTGGTTGCTCCAAGCTGAGCTTGATTAACATCTGGCATATCTTTGATGAAGTTACCAGATTTTAGACTTGTTCGAGATAAGACACCGTTCACATAGAGACGAACTCGACCATGAGGTAACTCTGCTGTCGGTTGTTCGACAGTAAAGGTCACGGAATTCCATTGTCCAGGGCGAACTTTCAAAGGAGCATCTGTATACTTATCATAGAACTGCTCCCCGTTAGCGCCACGCCCTTCAATAAGAGCTGTATTATCAAGAACCGACATAGTAAAGTACTCATTTTCCTTGGTGTCACTGGATACAGAGAAGAGATTGTAAAAGCGTGGAGCTGATGCATCTGGTTTGAACTCCATGTGAACTGTAGTATTTTTTAGTTGCTTTAGTTTATCTAGTTCACTTGATAAATCAACTCTCTGACTATTTGCTGCATTGGTTTCAACATCTTCTTTTTCAAGGACAGGATTAGCATTTTTTAAATCTCTTGAGTAATAGTCACGAGGAATAGCACCCTGATCCTCTGATTCCTCTTCCTTATTTGCTTCTTCTGCAGGGGTTCCCGTAGAGGATGGGGTTTCTGATTCTGCACTCTCATTTTTTTTCAAGTGATCTTGGTCCACCTCAACGCCGTTGTCTTGTGCTGCTGCCAATTTACCAGCCAAATCCTTATCCAAATGAGCAAGATCTCCCGAGGACGCTTCTTTTGGCAATTCTGATAAACCTTGACCAGGTTCGACAGTTTCTGTATTGGCTCCTGCTGCATTGGCTTGCTCTTGAGCTAAGACTGGATTTGCTCCAAATACTACTGTACCAATCACTACAGATGCCGCCCCAACTGCAAATTTTCGAATTCCGTATCGCTGTTTCCGATGTAAAGAGTTGTAATTCATGTTTGTCCTTTCATTTTCATAAAAATAAAGCGCTTTCTTTTTTCTTTAAAAATTTTTATTGTCTCTTCAAGAGACAAGTTTTACAAGAAAGTATCCAACTTAATGAGAGCTCCCAATCCTCTCCCATTTTCTGCTGAGCCATTCTTTAAGCGCCCAGCAGCCTTTTTCCTCCTTTCATAAGTGACTTTTCCTTTATTATACAATAAAGTCTTATATTTATATCTGTGTTCCTGCAGAATAGATTTTACTTTTAAGAACATTTTAATATTTTAAATTTTCTAAAAGTACTTTCAGGTTTTGGACATAAAAAAGAGAGCTCCTGGGCTCTCTCATTCATTATTTTACATACTTAAAAGGAATCTCACTGCCACAGAGCCAGTTGTAGACTTGGTCATTGACAAAAACATTCATGGCTTCATGGGCATACTCAGGCATGATGCGATAGGCCTTATCGCAGGTCAGACGGTTGTAAATCGCAAACTGGGTAATAGGATAGCAAACATCGTCATCCAAGCCCGTAATCATCTTGACCTCTCCTTTGATACGATGGGCAAGATTCTTCACATCGATATAGGCAAGAGTCGCCATGATTTCCTCCTCTGTTTCATGGAAGGGATCGTGGAACTTGAAATAACGGAAAAGTTCGTCATAGGCTTCACTGGTATTGCCAATCTCAAGCACTCGTCTAAAGTCTGACAAGAAAGGATAGATGGCAACTGTTTTCTGAATCCGAGGATTGAGCGCTGCTGCAACCAGGGCTAAAGCACCGCCTTGTGAGGCACCATAGCTAGAAAGTCTTTTCTCATCCACCTGTGGCAGACTAGCAATAATTTCAACCAACTGGTAAATATCCAGATAAACATCCTTATAAAAGAGATGTTCACGACCCTCAACAGCACCACGGATGATATGCCCTTTCACCGTATTTCCAAGTGGAGAGCGTAAGCCGT
The DNA here is from genome assembly GCF_003943825.1 of Streptococcus oralis. GTDB lineage: Bacteria > Bacillota > Bacilli > Lactobacillales > Streptococcaceae > Streptococcus > Streptococcus oralis_CD. The sequence continues at coordinate 91,928 of NZ_RJNJ01000004.1, read as the reverse complement.
CTTGAGAATAGCCCGACTGGCCACGAACGTCCATGGAAACAACACCGTAACCAGCCACAGTGAAGGCCAGCATGTCGGTCCAGTCCCAACCACGTCCCATATAACCATGAAAGTGGAAGATTAACGGAACTTTCTCCTCACTCTTTGGCAGGACGACCCGTGCGTAGACCTTGCCTTCATTGGTTCCTTCAAAGGTTAGCTCATAGCACTTGACTTGGGGAATATGGAAATCTCTTTCCTCCAACTGGTAGGCTGGAAGTGTGGAAACATTTTTGACTTCCTCATCCCAAAAAGTATCAAAGTCTTCTGGAACCTCATCCCGTCCTAGATAGGTCTTGATTTCTTCTAACAAAGCTGGATTTTTCATAGCATGCTCCTTTAGTTTTGTAATCGCTATCATAACTCTAGCATATCTAGGAAAGCAATGCAAGAAAGAAAGATAAACAGAAAGTGATTTTAGATTCTCTTTCCTTAAACCTATCGTCTGAAAGTAGTTTTAAAAATAAAAAGAGCGTTTCCGCTCTTCGTGTATCAATAGGTGCTAGCTCCTTTCTCTAGTTTGACGGTTTGAAATTTCTTTTGGTAGGTTACTTTAATCGTCATGTGAGAGTCCTCGTTTCTTTTTGATGACTCTAGTATAAGGCCCAAACCTAAAAGCTAGCTTATAGATTTCTTAGAAAAGGCTTAATCCAGATGTTCTCTTTTTTCTAGGTGGAGAGCAATCATCCGCCATTCTGGATCCTCTTGCCAGTCTTCTATCGAACTAATGTAGCTGGCAACCTTTCTGGCTTCTTCTAAAATCGGAAAATCTTCGATAATATCCGCCACTTGAAACTCTGGAAGTCCTGACTGTCTGGTTCCAAAAATCTCACCAGAACCACGCATTTTCAAATCTTCCTCCGCAAGGACAAATCCATTGGTCGTTTCTGTCATGATACGCATGCGATCTTTCCCAGAATCCGTCTTGGGATTAGCAACGAGAACAGCATAGGACTGTTTGTCCCCCCGACCGACACGGCCTCTGAGCTGGTGAAGCTGGCTGAGACCGAACCGATCGGCATCCATGATAATCATGACGGTCGCATTGGGAACATTAACCCCAACCTCGATAACTGTTGTCGAAACCAGAATATCCGTTTTTCTCTCTTTAAATTCCTGCATAATCTGGTCTTTTTCATCACTCTTCATCTTACCATGTAGAAGAGCCACTTCTGCCTTGCCAGCAAAATGAGCTGTCAACTCCTCAGATAAGGCAATGGCATTTTTCAGATCCAGAGCTTCAGATTCTTCAATCAAGGGAGAGATAACATAGGCTTGAGAACCTTTTTGAATTTCCCCCTCTAACCAAGTCAAGACCTGAGGCAGCTGCTCATGCTTAATCCAGCGAGTAACAATAGGCTTCCGCCCTGCTGGCATCTGGTCGATAATGGAAACATCCATATCTCCAAAGGCTGTGATGGCCAAGGTTCGTGGAATGGGAGTTGCCGTCATCATGAGGACATCTGGATTGTCCCCTTTTTCCCGTAAAATACGCCTTTGGCCCACACCAAAACGGTGCTGCTCATCAATGATAATCAAGCCAAGACGAGCATAATCCACTCCATCTTGTATCAAAGCATGAGTTCCGATAATAAAGTCGGCCTCACCCTTGGCAATGGTCTCTAAAACTTCTCTTTTTTCTACAGCTTTTAAGGAACCTGTCAAGAGAGCGAGTTTCAAGTCTGGAAAAAGGTTCTGTAAACTCTCAAAGTGTTGCTCTGCTAGGATTTCTGTCGGTACCATGAGAGCTGCCTGATAGCCAGCCGTCACTGCAGCAAACATAGCCAAGCCAGCAACCACCGTCTTTCCGCTCCCTACATCTCCTTGCAGAAGACGATTCATGTGATGGTCGGACTTCATGTCGGTCAAAATCTCCTGCAGACTCTTTTCCTGAGCTTGGGTCAGGGCGAAAGGCAGATTTTCTTTAACGGCTGTCACTTTTTCCTGGGACCAATTCAGAACCAGACCGCTTCCCTGAACTCTATTTTCAGACTTGAGCGTCTGCAATTGCATTTGGAAGTAAAAGAGTTCCTCAAACTTGATCCGGCGAAGGGCCTGCTTGTATTCTGCCAAATCCTTTGGAAAATGCATAGCGCGGACAGCCTGGCAACGGGACATGAGTTTGTATTTATCAAGTAAAGACTGGGGAAGATTTTCCTCTATCAAGAGATCCAATCCCTGATCAAAAGCTGTCTTGATGACCTTGACCAGCCCTGCCTGACTGATTCCTTGAGCCAGACGATAGACAGGTTGGAGGTCATCTTCCACCTGAGCTAGGACCTTCATCCCAGTCAGACTGGCTTTGGCGCGGTCCCATTTTCCAAAGACAGCAAGGGTTGCTCCCAACTCTATCTTATCAGCCAGATAGGGCTGGTTAAAGAAATTCACCGCAAAAACGACTTCTCCCTGCTTGAGGCTAAAACGCAGGCGATTACGCTTGAAACCATAATACTGAACACTGGCAGGAGTCACGACTTGACCAGACAGAACAGCCTTTTCGCCATCTTCCAGCTCCAGCACCTGCTTGGTTTTGAAATCTTCATAACGGAAAGGAAAGTAGAGCAAGAGGTCTTGCAAGTTTTCAATTCCTAGTTTGGCGTATTTCTCTGCTGACTTTGGTCCCACACCAGGTAAGACATGCAAGGGTTGGTGTAGATTCATGCTCCACTCCTTTCTTTTTAATGATATTCTCTCGGAATGCGGTCGCTGAGGAGGCAAACCACCTCATAGTTAATGGTTCCACGGTAGGTCGCTACCTGAGTTGCTGTGATTTCCTGGTCACCATCGGAGCCAATTAAGGTGACTTTTGTTCCTAGCGGGTAAACCTTAGGCAAACGAATGGTGATTTGGTCCATAGAAACCCGTCCAACGATTGGGCAAGCTTCTCCATCTACCAAGACAGAGAAATTCTGCATATCACGTGTCCAACCATCCGCATAACCGATTGGCACCGTCGCAATGACTTGCTCACTATCCGCCTGATAGGTCGCCCCATAGCCCATGCAAGCTCCAGATGGAACTGTCTTGACATGAACCAGGGCAGACTCCAAACTCAAGGCTGGAGCCAAGTCATAAGGCAAGTCCAAGACCTCTCCACTTGGATTGAGACCATACATGGCGTCTCCCATACGGACGGCATTGAAAATAGTCTCTGCATGCCAAAGAGTCGTGGCAGAATTGCTGGCATGTACTAGCTCTGGCACTTCCTTCATGCTTGACAGAATGGTTTTAAATCGTTCCAACTGGATATTAAAGTAAGTATCTGATGCTTCATCTGCAGTCGCAAAGTGGGTAAAAATCCCCTCAACACGAGCACCGTGTTGTTGGAGCAAGGCTTGAGCCTGCTCTGCCTCACTGGAATCTCGGAAACCAATCCGTCCCATTCCTGAGTCAATCTTGAGGTGAACTGTTAAACCAGATAAATCTGTCCCCCTAGCTAAGAGCGCTTGAATCCACTCCAATCCTGCCACTGTCAAGGTGATGTCGTATTCTTTAGCAAGAGAAACAGCTTCTAGCTCAGAAACTCCTAAAATGAGGATTTTCTTGCTAAGTCCAGCCAGACGAAGTTCAATAGCTTCATCAATATTGGAAACACAAAATCCATCAACATCGTCCTGAATCGCCATCGCAACGGCAACAGCCCCATGACCATAGGCATTAGCCTTGACCACTGCCCACTTGAGCGTTCCTTCAGGGATATGAGCCCCCATTTGCTGAATATTTTGTCGAATAGCTCCCAGATATATCAGAGCCTTGGTTGGTCTATGTGGACTAGCTTTCATGATTTTCCTCCAAAATGACACTGGCTGTCACAAACTGATCTGTATGGCTGATAGATAGCCAAATTTTTCCTGAAAATGGTGCCTGACTAAAATAGGGAGCGCCTCGTTCATTGTTCAAAACTTCCAAATCCTGAAAGGTCAGTTTGCCAATACCAGTTCCCATAGCCTTGGAAAAGGCCTCCTTAGCCGACCAACGACCTGCCAAGTATTCGATCTGCCTGCGCCCTTTGAGACTGGCAAAACGCTCCATTTCTTTAGGGGTCAGCACGCGCTTAGCAAAGCCCTCACGTCGTGTAACTGCGTTTTCTATCGAAGCCAATTCTTCGATGTCAATTCCGTGTCCAACTATCATACTCATAAAAGGAGCTGAGATTCCCCCAACTCCATCCTTTTCACTTATTTTGTTAAGGTGGTATAAATTTCTTCTACCAAGGCTACTGTATTTTCCCAACCTAGACAAGGGTCAGTTATGGAGCAACCAAAGACCTCTGGTTGGTTTTGACGACCATCCGCTAGGTAAGATTCGATCATAAAGCCTCGAACCGTCTTTTTAATCTTTTCATTCCAGTCACGATTCAGCAAGGCTTGGCGAACAATGCGAATTTGTTCCATATATTGCTTGCCAGAATTGTCATGATTGGTATCGATGATAATGAAGGGATTTTCAAGTCCCATAGTCTCATAGCGATTGATGGCATTTAAGAGGGTTTCATAGTAGAAATTGGGTTCATTTTTACCATATTCGTTCATGGCACCACGAAGGATAACGTGGGCCAAAGGATTTCCTGAAGTTTCCACTTCTTGGCCATGGTAAAGGAAGGTTTGCTTGTTTTGAGCCGCATAGATGGCATTAAACATGACCCCAAGGTTCCCAGATGTTGGATTTTTCATCCCAACCGGAGCATCAATACCAGACGCTACAAAGCGGTGTTCTTGGTCTTCCACTGAACGAGCCCCTACAGCATGGTAGCTGACCAGGTCATCAACCAAAACGAGATTTGACGGATAAAGCATCTCATCAGCTGTTGTCAATCCCGTCTCCGTAATCACACGATAGTGAAGCTGACGAACAGCCTGCAAACCATTGATGAGACTAGGCGCTTCGCTGGTATTTGGTTGATGAATCATGCCCTTATAGCCATCTCCATTAGTACGAGGTTTAGCCGTATAGACACGCATCACGATAAAGATTTTATCTGCAACTTTTTTCTGCAAGTCTGCTAAGCGACGAGCATATTCAAGCACTGCTTCCTCATTGTCTGAAGAGCAAGGTCCCATCACCAAAAGGATTCGGTCGTCCTCACCCGAGATGATGGCTGCCAACTCTCTATCGCGGGCTTCTTTCTTTCGCAAGGCTTCAGGTGACAACTGGGTCGCAGCCTTGATTGCTTCAATATCAATTTCTTGACCTTTTTCGATAAATGCCATCTTACTCTCCTAGCGTTTGGTAAATTTCGCGAACAAGTGCTTCTGTGTTGTCCCATCCGAGACACGGATCTGTAATGGACTTACCAAAAACTTCTGGTTCATTTTGACGTCCATCTTCTAGATAGGACTCAATCATAAAACCACGAACATATTTTTTGATCTTCTCATTCCAGTCACGGTTGATCAAGGTCTGACGAACGATACGGATTTGATCCATATATTGCTTACCTGAATTGTCATGATTGGTATCGATGATGATAAATGGATTTTCCAAGCCCATCTTTTCATACTGGGCAATAGTATCCATCAAATTGTCATAGTAGTAGTTAGGAATATTTTTCCCGTATTCATTCAAGGCACCGCGAAGAATGGCGTGGGACAATGGATTCCCTGTTGTTTCCACCTCTTTACCGAGGAAGAGGAAACTCTGTTTATTTTGCGCTGCGTAAATCCCGTTAAACATAACATTGAGATTTCCAGATGTGGGATTTTTAAATCCTGTTGAAAAATCTGCTCCACTCGCTACAAAACGGTGCTGTTGATCCTCTACAGAACGAGCTCCAACAGCCATATAAGAAATCAAATCATCCACCAGCGGAAGATTTTCAGGATAAAGCATCTCATCCGCTGTTGTCATTCCCGTCTCGGTAATCACGCGGTAGTGGAGCTGACGAACAGCCTTGATCCCATTGATCAAGCTAGGAGCTTCTGTCGCATTTGGTTGATGAATCAAGCCCTTATAGCCATCTCCATTGGTACGAGGTTTAGCCGTATAGACACGCATGACCATAAAAATACGTTCTTTGACCTCTTCTTGCAAAGCAGATAGACGCTTGGCATACTCGAGAACCGCCTCTTCGTTATCAGATGAACATGGTCCAATCACCAAGAGAATACGCTGGTCTTCCCCACGGATGATGGCTTCCAATTCCTGATCACGTTGATTTTTTCTCGCAAGAGCCGCTCCCTCTAATTTAGACAAGGCGCGAACTTCTTCAATGTTAATTTTAGGACTTTTAGCTTTAAATACCATGATTCATCTCCTTATAAAGCAAACGGACACCAAGCAAAAAATGATTTTTACCAGGTATCCGCCTGTATCTTATCTCATATTATTGTCTCTTACCATGACAGTTCTTGAATTTCTTACCTGATCCACATGGGCATTGGTCATTTCGTCCGATTTGGCTCAAGTCCAAATCTTCAGGAAGGCTTGCCTGCTGCGCTGCAATATTACGAGTCGCAGTTGTACTGATATTGTGTTCAGTTTGCGGACGTTCTTGTTCATGGATTTGTGCTTTCATCATCAAACGGGTCACATCGAATTCAATCGATCCAATCATGTCGTTAAACATGCGGAAACCTTCTGCTTGATATTCTACAACAGGGTTGTTTTGGGCATATCCACGAAGACCAACAGCATTTCGCAACTGATCAAGAGCATCGATATGGTCTGTCCACTTGTTGTCTACAACACGTAGAATCAAGACTTTTTGGAATTCTTTCACTGCATCTTCGTCACGAAGCTTAGCAACTTGGCTGTCATAGACTTTCAAGGCACGTTGGAAAAGTTCATCTTTGATAGCTTGGTCTGACAGACCTGCAAGATCTGAACGGCTAATTGAATCTTCTGGAAGTAAGTTATACTTAGCAAAGTTCAAGATTGCTTCTAATTTTTCATCTTCCTTAGAACGTGCATGTGCATCCACGATACGTCCAATGGTACGACGAATCATAGCATGGATTTCTGGTGCCAAGTCACGATCTGCAGTAATGACATCATAACGTTGTGCATAGATAATCTCACGTTGTTCACGCATAACATCATCGTATTGAAGGACTTGTTTACGAGTATCGTAGTTGTTTCCTTCGACACGTTTTTGAGCTGCTTCAACTTGACGCGTTAACATGCGAGATTCGATGGCTTCGTCAGACATGTTGAGTCGTTCAAAGACACCTTTCAAACGTTCAGAACCGAAACGTTTCATCAAATCATCTTCAAGAGACAAGTAGAATTGTGACTCACCTGGGTCTCCTTGACGTCCTGAACGTCCACGAAGCTGATTATCAATACGGCGACTTTCGTGACGCTCTGTACCAATGACGCAAAGACCACCAAGTTCACGAACTCCTTCACCAAGCTTGATGTCGGTACCACGACCGGCCATGTTGGTTGCGATGGTAACGGCACCACGTTGACCAGCGTTCATGATGATTTGCGCTTCTCTGTAGTGGTTCTTCGCATTCAAGACTTCGTGAGGAACACCTGCTGCTACCAATTTCTTAGAAAGGAAGTCACTCGTTTCAACGGCAACTGTACCTACCAAGACCGGCTGACCTTTTTGGTAACGAGCTTTTACATCTTCAACAACAGCCTTAAATTTCGCATCAAGACTTGCATAGAGAAGGTCTGAGTGGTCGATACGTTGAATTGGACGGTTAGTTGGGATTGGGATAACACGAATGTTGTAGATTTCGCGGAATTCTTCTTCTTCTGTTTTACCAGTACCTGTCATACCTGCCAATTTCTTATACATACGGAAGAGGTTTTGGTAGGTGATAGAAGCTGAAGTCTTGGTCTCGTCTTGGATTGGCACACCTTCTTTTGCTTCAATCGCTTGGTGCAAACCATCAGAGTAACGACGACCTTCCATGGTACGACCTGTAAATTGGTCGACAATCAAGATTTCCTGCTCTTCACTAACCACATAGTCGATATCGAGAATCATGATATAGTTGGCACGGAGGGCATTGTCGATAAAGTGAGTAAGAGCTACATTTTCAATGTCGTAGAGATTTTCTAGTTTGAAGTAGCTTTCAGCCTTGTCAATACCAGAATCTGACAAACCGATCGTCTTAGACTGAACGTCAATGATATAGTCGTCCTTGTCCAAAGATTTCACGAAGTGGTCCGCCATATGGTAGAGTTGGCTTGTTTCAACTGCGTTGGCACCTGAAACGATCAATGGTGTACGAGCTTCGTCGATCAAAATTGAGTCAACCTCATCGACCAAGGCATAATTGAGTGGACGTTGCACCATGTTTTCTGCACGAACGACCATGTTATCACGCAAGTAGTCGAAACCAATCTCTGAGTTGGTTGAGTAGGTAATATCACAAAGGTAAGCCTCTTTTTTCTCCATTGGAGATTTAGCTGCCAAGTTAATCCCTACTGACAAACCGAGCCATGAGTACAACTCACCCATTTCAGTCGCGTCACGTTCTGTTAGGTATTCGTTGACTGTAACTACGTGAACCCCTTTACCTGCAAGGGCATTGAGGTACACTGGCATAGTCGCTGTCAAGGTCTTCCCTTCACCCGTACGCATCTCTGGAACGTCACCATGGTGAAGAACAATCCCACCCATGACCTGAACCTTATAAGGGAAGAGCCCAAGGACACGTTTTGCAGCTTCACGAACTACTGCAAAAGCCTCATATAGCAATGAATCAAGTGATTCACCCTTATTGTATCGCTCTTTAAATTCGTCAGTTTTCGCTTTTAGTTCTTCGTCTGACATTGCAGCCATTTGGCTCTCATAGTTAAGAACCTTATCAGCCATCTTTTCCAGACGACGAAGTTCTCCTTTATCATTTTCAATAATCGTTTTTAAAATATTAGCCATGATTTTCCTTACTTTTTATTCTGAATATTTTAGAATGTTCTTTTAATTTTAGCATATTTACCATTATTTTTCAAGAAAGAATCCTTAATTTACAACGGAAAAGGCCAGCCAAAATTCAGCTTTTTTTGCATAAATCTTCTGTGGCTACCTTTTTGTTTTTTGTTCGAGATGCATGCTTGATGATCCAAGCACAACTTGGACTCAGCTCCTCCTTTTGCCAAGTTTGAAGAATCCTTTCAAACTTATCAGGGTCTTCCTTGTACAAATCATTTAGATTATTGGCTACACTTTTTTGAATGGACTTGTCTCTATCATCCTTTAGATTGGTCAGAATAGTGGTAAAATCCTCAAAATAATCCAATACCACGGTTTGTCTCTTAGCCCAAGGCAGACGGATACGCATGCACTCGCTAGCAAGTCTACGAACGCGCAAATTTTCATCCCGACTCCATTCTAACAGCAAAGTCATTGTAGCCTTAGGATAGCGAGCCAGCAAAGGTCTCATAGAAAATTCTCCAGTAAATCGCTTGGTTAGTTCCTTACTAAAGGCCGCGCTCAATTCAAATTCCTTGTCTCCATATAGCTCTACATATTTGCCGATTGGCCAAAGCCAATAACCTTCTGAAAACATGCCTAAACCACCCTCTAGCTCAGGACCTAAAATTTTCTCAAAAACCTTGAGAGAGTCCTGATAAGATAGGGGAAGGCAATCTTTGATACTTTTAGCCAAGAGTTCTTGACGCTGGCTAAACTCCAAATTTTCCAAGTCTTTTTCTAGCAACAAGCTAAACTTTCGCTCATCAAATACAGGGGACGCTTCTTTCAACCGTCGACTCAAATCCCTAGCATAAGCCAAGTCATAATAATCCTTTACTTTTTTCGCCATTTTTAAATTCCTTAATCTTCTGTTTACGGAACTTATTATATCATACAGATCGCCCGTCAACAAAATCATTTTCACTTCTCAAACTATTTTGTCAAGGAAGAAAAAAGGACTAGAAACTCGTCTAGTCCACCAATTTTTAATGTTTAATTTCCCAAGAATGCAGGCAATATCCCAAAATACCAAAAGAGATTGATCCAGAAGGCCAAGCAAAGGATGATGCCAAAGATGAGAAGACTGATTTTTTTAATCAGCACGGAGTACAGGATGGATAAAACGCCAAAAACCACAAAGAGTTTTTTCATAACGAAATAATATACTGAAACTCCTCCTATATGCCAATCCCAAGGAAGGAAAAACATGAGGAACCAGAGAAGGCAAATCGTAAGGATATATCTCTTGTAGTTCGCTTCAAGAAAGGCTTTTGTTTTCTCCATAGCAAACCTCCATTTCAGTCACTGTCTCTTCCCTTTTATTATACCAAAAAAACCTGGAAAAAGCTTTCCAGGTTCGGTTGGAAATCACTAGTCACGCTAGAGAAATTCCTTTATTCATAGGCTGATTCACTTTATTGACTTGATGAAGAGGTTCCAAAATCGACCTTAGGAACTGTCTTGGCTTCTTCTGTTTCCTTGAAGGTTTCAGCTTCTTTAAAGTTCATCATATTCGCAAATAGCACGGTTGGAAAACTTCTCAACTTTTGATTGTACTCAGCTGCGACTTTATTATAATCCTTACGTGCTACAAAGATACGATTTTCACTTCCTGAAAGTTCGACCATTAGTTGCTCAACATTTTGATTGCTCTTGAGTTCTGGATAATTCTCCGTCAAGGAAATCAAGCGGGAAAGAGCAGAGCTCAATTCTCCCTGAGCCTTTTGGTTTTCTTCCGAAGTTACTGAGCTACTACCGATTTTAGCTCTAGCATCCGCAATCTTGGTAAAGACTTCGGTTTCATGATTCATTTGTCCTTTAACGGACTCCACCAAGTTACCAATCAAGTCCGAACGACGTTGGAGGGCTGTCGAGACATCGGCCTGAGCCTGCTCCACTTTAGTCTGTTCACCAACTAGACCATTATAGGTCGTCACTGCGGAACAACTTCCCAGAACTAGTAGTCCAAAGAAAATCGCCACTATTGAGAGAATTACTTTATTTTGTTTCATATCAAAACCTTAACACTTTCTTTTATCAACTTTTCTGAGAAAATACTCAGATTTTAAATCAATTTCCCAAACTTTATTTTTATTTTTAATTAAGGAGTGAACTCTTGCAAAGGAGTCACCTTATTGCATGGAGAAATTGGTTTGAGCAATATACAATCACTCACCAGTCATCAGACGAACCGCCACCATCAAAACCACCGCCGTCCCAGCCTCCAGATGAATCGGAGCCTGAGTCAGACCAAGAGGAGCCCGAATCTGATGAGTCACCGCCCCACCAGCCTCCGCCAGAATCATCTCCACGTGAACCACTACGGCCTCCAAATATAAATCCGATAATCATCACGATGAAGTAAATGAGAACTCCAAATCCGATAACTCCGTCGCTCGAACTGCTTTTTCGGTTCCGTTTTGAAGATCGACTCTCGGCGGTATACTTTTCAATTTCTCTTAGACGACTAGAATTAGTAGCATAGTCGTAACTACTTTTAGAACTTGAAGAAGGTGTACTCGATCCACTATAGAACATGTAGTTGAGATTGTTTACGATAGAGAGAACGCCATTGTTGTAGTCTCCCTTTTGAAAGTAAGGTCGTGCTGTTTTCAAAAATCTATTTGTCTGATAGTCAGTAATCTTACTGGCCACATTATTGCTTGTTTCAATCCGTGATTTTCTATCTTGGACTGCTACTACAATCAAGACACCGTGCTTGTCCCCCGAATAGCCAATTTTCCAAGCTCTAGCTGTTTCGTTGGCGACTGTTTCAATTGTTTCTCCATCTAGGCTTTTCACAACGTAAACGCCCATTTGGAATTTTTCTGCTTTTTTACTATTGACATTATTCAATTCCCGAATCTGACTAATTGTCGCGTCAGTCAGATAGTGATCTGGATCATAGATCCCGTACTCAGGTTTTTCAGGTGCTGTGAATGCTGACAAGAAGAGAAAGACCATCAGCAGTCCAAGCAAGCGAACCAACAAACTATTTTTAAATAATCTGCTTCTTTTCATAATAACCTCCCTGATAAAGGAAAATTGATTTAAGGAATTATAGCATTTTGATTTTTACAAAAAAAGTGCAATTTCATTACAAATAGATTACAAAAGCCAGGAAAACGATTGAATTTTGATGACAGATTTTTCCTTCGATTTAGCAGGTTCTTTTCTCCCCTTTTAGTATAGAAAAAAGAAGACTATGAAGTCTTCTTTTAGTTTATTTTTGTAGAAAAACAAGCATGGTTTACTTTCGTTTTCTCGCGATCAAGTGAATCGGTGTTCCCTCAAAGACAAAGGCCTTACGGATTTGATTTTCCAAGAAACGCAAGTAAGAGAAGTGCATGAGTTCTTCTTCGTTGACAAAGATGACAAAGGTTGGTGGCTTGGTTGCTACTTGGGTAGCGTAGAAAATCTTGAGTCGTTTTCCTTTGTCTGTAGGTGTTGGATTGATAGCAATGGCATCCATAATGACATCGTTCAAAACCGCTGATGGGATACGGGTATTTTGACTTTCACTAATTTGCTTGATCATCTCAGGCAGTTTATGGAGACGTTGCTTGGTAAGAGCGGATACAAAGACAATCGGCGCATAAGGCAGATATTGGAACTGCTCACGGATATCCTCTTCCCATTTTTTCATGGTGTGGTTGTCTTTCTCAAGGGTATCCCACTTATTGACCACGATGATCATCCCTTTACCTGCTTCGTGGGCAAAACCTGCGATACGCTTGTCGTACTCACGAATACCTTCTTCGGCATTGAGGACCATCAAGACCACGTCAGAACGGTCAATGGCACGCATGGCACGCATGACAGAGTATTTCTCCGTATTTTCATAGACTTTACCAGACTTACGCATACCAGCTGTATCAATCATGGTAAACTCTTGACCATCCGTATCTGTAAAATGGGTATCAATGGCATCACGCGTTGTTCCAGCTACTGGACTAGCAATCACGCGGTCTTCTCCCAAAATGGCGTTGATCAAACTGGATTTTCCAACGTTAGGACGGCCAATCAAGCTAAATTTAATGACATCTGGATTTTCTTCTTCAACTTCGTGTGGTAGATTCTCCACGATGGCATCCAACACATCACCCGTACCAATACCGTGCACAGACGAAATTGGCAACGGTTCGCCCAATCCTAGCGCATAGAAATCAAAGATATCATTTCGCATTTCTGGGTTGTCAACCTTATTTACAGCAAGGATAACAGGTTTATGGGTTTTATAGAGTTTACGGGCTACGTACTCATCCGCATCCGTAATTCCTTCTTTCCCAGACACCACAAAGACGATGACATCGGCTTCTTCCATTGCAATTTCTGCCTGGTGCTTGATTTGCTCCATGAATGGAGCATCGACGTCGTCAATCCCTCCAGTATCAATCATACTAAAGGAACGATTGAGCCACTCACCCGTCGCATAGATACGGTCACGTGTCACACCCTCGACATCTTCTACGATTGAGATCCGCTCACCAGCGATTCGATTAAATAGGGTTGATTTCCCAACATTGGGACGTCCCACAATGGCAATAGTTGGTAAGGCCATGTTTTCTCACTTTCTACAATAACTTTTTCTGTTCTAGATTCTTCCGAGTTGAACGAGGTTCGGCTTGACCAAACTGCTCTGCCAAACGTTGACTCCAAGAGGTCGACGCACGCGCACCAGCATAGTCTGCCTGTACTTTGTCATAGTCCAAAATCGCCGCTACTGGCTGTTCTTGGTATTCTTCTTCAAATACCACTTGGTTCAAAGGCAGTCTTGGTTTGACCTCGTGTTGTTGATCTGGCACGCCAAGGGCAATCCCAAAAACAGGGTAGGTATAGTCAGGCAGGTTAAAAAGCGCTGCCACTTCTTCTGACTTGTAACGGACTAAACCGATGATAACACCACCATATCCCAGACTCTCCGCTGCAAGCAAGGTATTTTGACCAGCAAGCGCAGCGTCCACAGACGTGATAAGGAGACCTTCCACTCCTTGAGGTTGAAAAGTGTCCGTATGAAGGCTTGCTCCCTTTTCAGCTCGATTCAAGTCACCAACAAAGAGCAAAAAGGCTGCTGACTGGCGAATGGCTTCCTGGGGAACCAGTTCATAAAGAGCATCTTTCTTCTCTTGACTGCGCACAAGAATCACAGAGTAGGATTGGAAATTTTTCCAAGACGACGCCATTTGTCCAGCAGTCAAAATCTCTTCCAAGTCTGCCTGAGGAATCTCTTGCTCCTTAAAGCGACGAACTGAAGTATGAGCTTTCATCAGTTTAATGGTTTCTGTCATCGGCGATTTTCTCCTTCTAGTCTTGTCTCCTCAGCCAAATAACGGATTCGTTCCATAACCCGTCTAGCTTCCCAAGTCTCATCATTTCCATTCTTTCCTTTGGCAAAATGTTTTTCCAAATCTTGGAAATTAAAGTTGGAAGTAAAGAAGGTTGGCAAATCTTCCTGCATGCGGTACTGAAGAATGACTTGGAGAATCTCATCACGCACCCAAGGAGTCGACTGCTCTGCACCAATATCATCCAAGACCAGAACTTCTGCTAATTTGATCTCATCCACCAAGGTCTTCACAGAGCCTTCACCGATGGCATTTTTCACATCAATGACAAAACTTGGATAATGGAGAATAGTTGTTGATGCCCCACGTTTTTCAGATAGGTCATGAGCTAAGGCTGCCATCATGAAACTCTTTCCAACACCAAAATCTCCGTAAAGATAGAGGCCTTTTCGGATACTTGGGTAAAGGTCAACAAAGGAATAGAGTCTCTCAAAAATCGGCAAGCGTCCTAGATCATCCAGGTCAATCTGAGCCAATTTCGCTTTCTTGAGACTGGCTGGTAGATTGATCAACTTAAGACGATTCTTAATTGCAGCCTCTTTTTCTGCTGCGATTAGTTCTGGTGTTTCTTCATAAGACACATCCGCATAGCCGTGATTCATAACCAAGATAGGCTTGTAGCCACGCGCTATATAGTCCGCATCCCCACGAAGAAACTTATCCCGTTCTGTGATATATTGGTTGAACTTGGAGATGCTACGATTCAACTCCTCTGGACTGAGGGATTCTTTCTGGATAAAAGCCGCTACATCGGGGTCCTTCATGATCTGCTGGACCAAGTCCTGATACTGAAAACGACTTGTCTGACGTTTGATTACATCACCAACGCTTTCCATCTAGTCTCCTCCTTCTTCTAATCGGGCTAACATTTCTTGTTTTTTACGTTCTAGTTCCAGACGAGTTTCCTCACTGGTTTGATTCTTGTATTCGGGATTGCTCCACTTGGGAACATTTGTCTTAGTCGAGCTAGTTTTCGATTTTTGGTCTTCTTGGCCTTTTTGCTGACGTTCTCGAATCCGAAGCACAGCTTCTTCTGCTGTTCGAATTTTTTGATAAGCATAGTCATTTGCGACCTTCATGGCATATTTTTCATTGACATTAGCCGAATCAACCTTGTTAAAGGTTAGAAGCAAGACGATATTGATGACTTCATCCAACAAACCTAAAGACGCCATCTGATGAAGGAGTTCTCGCTCACTCTGGGTGATGTTCCCCTTACGCGTTTGCTTGATTTCCGCTAAAAATTGTAGGGGAGTTTTATTTTTGGCTTCCCTGATAATGGTCATTTCTTTGGAGCTAAAGTCAGAAGGAACCTGCTTTTGCGCAATCTTTTCACGCATGCGTTTGACTGAAATAAGCTGAGCCACCGCTGTCGCCTTGGCTAATTGATAAGTTTCAAACCAGGTCCATTTTTTTTCATCTGCGATGGCAAACAATTCCAAAACATCTGCCTGCTCGTCTTCAAAACGCAAGCCATCTCGAGCCATCAGCCGCTGGAAATGTTCCAAATCAAAATCGTTTTTTAACTTGCTTTTAGACTCGCTTGGTGTCACTTCTTCAGTCAGGGTTGGAAAGACTTGGCTCAAAGAAACAGAGAGTGCTTCTCCCTCACTTGGAGCCTGCTTCATAGCAGAAACAGCTGTATCCCCAATCTTTTTCTCTAATAATCTGCTATAGACAGAATGACTTAAAAACTCCTGACTGGAGAGGGGAGAATGAAGCTGTAATTCATAAATTTCTCCCCTTTGATAAAGGGTCAACAAATCCAAAGCAGATAAAATTTTAAAGGATTGGAGCAAGGTCGGCATGCCAAAGTTTAAGTGGTTGAGGATATGGGAAAAGAGATGTTCCTTTTGTCCACCATCCCAGAAGGTAATGGCATATAGATAGAGGCTCAGCGCCTCCTGACCGATAATCGGGAGGTAGCACTGCACCAGAGAAGAGGTATCTTGCGACACCCGATTATTCTTTAGAAAAGAAAAACGGTCATTTGGTTTCATCTATTTTTCCTTTTTCTTCTTAGAGGACTGGGTGATTTGCTGGAGCAGACTCTCCAACTCACTCACATCCTTAAAGCTACGGTAAACACTGGCAAAACGAACATAGGTAATCTCATCAAGCTCTGCCAATTCTTCCATGACTAAAGACCCAATGTATTCGCTTTGGATCTCATTCTCACTGCGACTACGGAGTTTTTGCTCGATGCGATTGACCACCATGCCGATTTCATCACTCGAAACAGGGCGTTTCTGGGCTGAGCGAATAATCCCATTAAAGATTTTATCTCTCGAAAACTGCTCTCGTGTACCGTCTTTTTTGACGACAACCAGCGTTCTTTCTTCTACTCGTTCATAGGTTGTAAAACGATGCTGACACTCGTCGCACTCACGTCTTCGACGGATGGTATTTCCTTCTTCGGCTTGTCGACTATCAACAACACTAGACTTGGTAGCCCCACATTTTGGACAACGCATGCATTTCCCTCCTTGTCGTTTTCTTTTCATTATACCATTTTTTGAGCAATTCCCAAAACAATTCTTATTTTTACTTGACAAGTTTTTTGTTTTATTGTATTATTTAATTAGAACAAAGAAGACAAAGAAAGGAGACTATGATGTCCTGGTCATTTGATAATACAAAACCGATTTATTTACAGATTATGGAAAAAATCAAATTACAGATTGTTTCCCATGAACTGGAACCCAACCAACAGCTCCCTACCGTGAGAGATTTGGCGAGCGAGGCTGGGGTCAATCCTAATACCATTCAGCGCGCCTTGTCTGACCTTGAACGTGAAGGATTTGTATACAGCAAGCGGACAACTGGTCGTTTTGTCACCGAGGATTTGGATCTCATCCTTCAGTCCCGCAAACAACTTTCCGAGGAGCAACTGCAACAATTCGTCTCTTGCATGCTTCAATTTGGCTACAAAAAAGAAGAACTGCCAAATGTATTAAGCGACTATATTAAAGGAGTTTAAGACTATGACACTACTAGCACTTGAAAATGTAACAAAATCATATGGAGCAACCGCGGCACTTGACAATATCTCACTAGAGATCTCAGCCGGAAAGATTGTCGGGCTCCTTGGACCAAACGGATCCGGGAAAACAACCCTAATCAAACTGATCAATGGCCTTCTTCAACCAAATAAAGGACGTGTTCTCATTAATGGACAGGATCCAAGTCCTGCTACCAAGGCGATCGTTTCCTATCTGCCAGACACAACCTACCTCAATGAAGAGATGAAGGTTAAGGATGCTCTAACCTATTTTAAAACCTTCTACCATGATTTCAATCTCGAAAAAGCCCAACACTTGTTAGCTGATCTCGGTATTGATGAAAACAGTCGCCTCAAGAAACTATCAAAAGGGAACAAGGAAAAGGTCCAACTCATTCTGGTTATGAGCCGTGAAGCCCGCCTCTACGTTCTGGACGAACCAATCGGAGGCGTGGATCCAGCTGCCCGTGATTATATCCTCAATACCATCATCAATAACTACTCACCAACCTCTACGGTGCTGATTTCAACCCACTTGATTTCAGATATTGAGCCAATCTTGGATGAGATCATCTTCCTCAAAGACGGAAAAGTCGTCCGCCAAGGAAATGTTGATGATATTCGTTACGAGTCAGGTGAATCAATTGACCAGCTCTTCCGCCAGGAATTTAAAGCCTAAGCAAAGGAGATTATTATGTTTTGGAATCTAGTTCGTTATGAATTTAAAAATGTCAATAAATGGTATCTGGCACTCTACGGTGCTGTACTTGCAATTTCAGTTTTGATTGGAGCTTTTATTAGCAGTCTTAGCCAGAGTTACAATCCTAACAATGCTGCTTATTTCATCTTCTTTTTAGTACTAGTCTTTGGAGGACTCAGCGTCACTCTTTGGATTGCAACAATCTTTTTAATCATCCGAAGATTCAAGGGGAGTGTTTATGACCGCCAAGGGTACTTGACCTTGACCTTGCCTGTCTCTGAGCACCAAATCATCATCGCAAAACTTTTAGGTGGTCTTGTCTGGTCCATCTTAGGCTATATCGTCTTTATCTTAAGTATATTGATTATCATCTTCTTAACACCAATTGAAAAAGACTTCACTGCCCTCTATAACTTCATTTCCCCTTATCTCAGCTACGGTGGACTTTATGCGGTCTCACTAATTGTCGGTTCGATTACATGGATCTTGTCCATTTACCTCGCAATCTCAATCGGGCAACTCTTTAATGAGTATCGAACAGCTATGGGAATTCTGGCCTATATCGTCATTTCCATCGTTATTGGTTATATCACTTTCTTCTTAAGAGTTGACAATGACTTTAACGTGATGGCTGGTACAGAAATCTTACGCGATCTCTTCTTATCGGCTATCTACTATCTCGGTACCTACTATATCTTGAAAAACAAGGTTAATTTGCAATAAAAAATGCCCAGCTAGAAAGCTGGGTTTTTCTTTAACTCAATATCAAACTGGCTACTATTGGACTGACAAAGACGTAGAGAATACCGGTGACACCGATAGCCAAACCACCCATGGCTCCTGCTACAGAACCGTATCGAAAGGCTGTTCCCGTTCCGACAGCATGGCCTGTCCCTCCAAGGGAGAGCCCAACAGCCACTGGATCATCAATCTTCAACCACTTCAAAAGGGTTGGTCCAATCACACTGGTCAAAATCCCAGTTGCTACTACGACGACCAAGGTCACAGTCGTCAAACCTTGCAATTTTTCTGTAATCCCCACTGCCATTGCGGTTGTCACTGACTTGGGAAAGAGAGAAATAGCTAGGAAAAAATCCATACCAAATATTTTCGCTACTATGGCAGTGAAGCTAGTATTGACAACTACTGCTAACAGACTACCAAAGAGAATACTCCGAGCATGATGCTTCATCAAGTGAAAGCTCTTATAAAGCGGAATCCCTAGAGCCACGGTCGATGGGACTATCAAGTTGTTCAGATAAACCCCACCTTGATAATAATCTTGATAAGAAATACCCGTCGCCTTAAGGAAAATAATGATAAAAATAGCTGACAAAAGCAAAGGTGTTGTCAAAGGATGGGGAAAACGTCTGTAAATCAACATCCCCACTAGATAAGCTAGGATAGATAATGCAATCCCAAACAGGGGATTGGATACAAATTCGCTCATTTGGCATCTCCTTTCTCATAATCTCCCTCAAATCGTCTCTTGATAAACTGAACCACTAGGGCAATAAGGATAATGTTGATAACAGCCGCAAAAAAGACAATCAAGACGATGGGCAAAAGATAAGGGGCAATCACATCAAACTTTTCCATGATACCAACTGCTGGCGGCAAAAAGAGGATGGTCATATTGGCCAGCAAGAAATTCCCGACCATATTGACATGTCTGGTCCTTAGCCACTTGAACTGTAGGGCTAGAAAGAGAAGCATCAAGCCGATAATACTGCCTGGGATAGGCAGATGAAAGAAACTAGAAATTCCCTCACCGATCAATGAAATCACAAAGAGAATCATTAATTGAACATATAATTTCATTCTAAACTCCACGAAATAGACTTCTTGCATACCAGTTTACTCTTTTTTCAGAAAATTTCAAGGAAATATTGCAATTCTTCTCTCTTGCACGGATTAGTTAAAAGTAGTATAATCATTGCATGCGCAATCATCTTGTGTTACAAAGATAATCAGTAATGACTTTGTGATTTTTACTTTGAAAAGAAAGGAGAAAGCAATGACCTATTTGGAAAAGTGGTTTGACTACAACCGCCGTCAAAAGGAAATGGAAGCCTTGTTGGAAGAAACTATTGCCCAGCAGAGTGAACAAAGGTTGACCTTGAAAGAGTTTTACCTGCTCTACTATCTGGATTTGGCCCAAGAAAAATCTCTACGCCAGATTGATTTACCTGATAAGCTTCATCTCAGTCCAAGCGCAGTTTCTCGAATGGTGGCTCGACTAGAAGAGAAAAACTGTGGTTTGCTTAGTCGCCGGTGTTGCGATCAGGATAGACGGGCTAGCTTTATCTGTCTGACTGACGAGGGACAGACAACCCTAGCTTACCTGCAAAAGGCCGTCGAGGAAAGGCTGGAGACAAGTCTTGATTTCATTTCATAATCATATTTTCTAAAACAGTTGCGTGCGCAATCATTTTTCTTGACATTCCTCTTTTCAAGGAGTACAATAAAGTCAAGATCGAACAAAGGAGTTTTATATGATCGAAATTACTTATCTAGACGCCAGTAAGCAAGAGAGAACCATGACTTTCGAGTCTTACCAAGACTTTGAACGTTCTCAACACGCCTGCCTCATTGGCGTTGCGGATTACTATACTGTCCAAAAATTAACCTACAATGGTCATGATTTGGACTACCATGGGACTTATGGAGATGTTTTCTTCTATCTCATGAAACAAGATTTAAGCCAATATAACTAAAAAAGGAGAAATACAATGGCAAAAGCAATTACAGATGCAACATTCGAACAAGAAACAAAAGACGGTTTGGTCTTGGTAGACTTCTGGGCAACTTGGTGTGGTCCATGTCGTATGCAAGGTCCAATCTTGGACAAATTGTCTGAAGAACTTTCAGAAGATGTCTTGAAAATCGTTAAAATGGACGTAGATGAAAATCCAAACACAGCTCGTGCTTTTGGAATCATGTCTATCCCAACCCTTCTCTTCAAAAAAGACGGCCAAGTTGTGAAACAGGTTGCAGGTGTTCACACTGCAGAACAAATCAAGGCTATCGTTGCTGAATTGAACTAATCAAATGAGAGACCAAGTACTTTATTTGGTCTCTTTTTTCTTGCCCTTTGCCATTTTTCAAAAAATATGCTAGACTGTAGGTAGAATATTACGATGTTTGGGACATGCCATCGCTAAAAAAAACCTCTACTTGGTATTTTTTAGCTCCCCTCAAGGGAGCTTTTTGCGTGCTCTGAACATTTCCCATTTTGGAAGGAGTACTATGAAACGTCAATCAGCCTTGGTCGTCTTTAGCGGCGGTCAAGATTCCACAACCTGCCTCTTTTGGGCTAAAGAACACTATAAAACAGTCGAAGCCGTCACCTTTGCCTACGGCCAACGCCATCATCTCGAAATTCAAGTTGCTAGAGAAATCGCTAAGGAACAAGGCATTCGTCATCACATCTTAGATATGTCTCTGCTGGGACAAATCACTGAAAATGCCCTGACCTCTGATCTGGAGATCGAGCAAAAAGAGGGAGAGGTTCCCAATACCTTTGTTGACGGCCGCAACCACCTCTTTCTTTCCTTTGCGGCAGTTCTTGCCAAGCAACGAGGCATTAAAGATATCGTGACAGGTGTCTGCGAGACAGATTTCTCAGGCTACCCTGATTGTCGGGATGTCTTTGTCAAATCCCTCAATGTTACTCTCAACCTTGCCATGGATTACGACTTTGTTATCCAAACACCTCTCATGTGGCTAGACAAGGCTGAAACTTGGGAGTTAGCCGACCAACTTGGTGCCTTTGACTACGTTCGTGAGAAGACCTTAACCTGCTACAATGGGATTATCGGTAGTGGCTGCGGTGATTGTCCAGCATGTCACTTACGTCAGCATGGCCTTGATGTTTATCTCTCACAGAAAGGAGTGGGCTAATGTTTTTTGCACCCAAAGAAATCAAACAAGAAACTGGCGAGTCTCTGGTCTACAATCCTCACAGAACCTTGGTATCAAAAGAATTTACCTTTGATGCTGCCCACCACCTCTTTCACTATGAGGGAAAATGCAAGTCCCTGCACGGCCACACTTATCATTTACAAATCGCTGTCAGTGGATTTTTAGATGAACGGGGCATGACCTACGATTTCGGAGATATCAAAGCCATCTACAAGAACTACTTAGAGCCCCATTTGGATCATCGCTATCTCAATGAAACTCTGCCTTATATGAACACGACTGCTGAAAATATGGTTTACTGGATTTTCCAAACCATGAGTCAAGAGTTGCCTGACGAGCGCGGTCTCCGTTTGGAATACGTTCGCCTCTATGAGACTCCGACTGCCTTTGCGGAGTTTAGACGGGAGTGGTTAGATGACTAGGGAACGTGTCCTCAAACTACCAGTTCTGGAAATCTTTGGCCCAACCTTTCAAGGTGAAGGTCGTGCTATCGGGCAGAAAACCATGTTTGTCCGCACTGCTGGTTGCGACTACCACTGCGACTGGTGCGACTCTGCCTTTACTTGGGATGGTTCTGAAAAACCTACTCGTATGACAGCTGATGAAGTTATTGCTGCCTTAGATAAGCTAGGAAGCTACGACTACGTCACCCTGTCTGGGGGAAATCCTGCTATCCTAGCAGCCAACATGGCCGAACTCGTCACCAAGCTCAAGGAACGTGGAGTCACTCTGGCCGTTGAGACCCAAGGCTCCCGCTGGCAAAATTGGTTAAAAGATATCGATCAGGTCACTCTGAGTCCCAAACCTCCTTCATCCAAGATGGAAGTCAACTTCGAGACTTTAGACTTTATCGTTTCCCAATTGGATCCAGACAAGGTCACCTTTAAAATCCCTATCTTTGACGATGCCGATTTGGCCTTTGCCAAAGGGATTCAAGAACGCTACCAACCAGATGTTCTCTTCTTATCGGCTGGAAATCCTGAGCCCAAGGCTACAGGTAATATTGTTCAAGACCAACTAAACCGCCTCAAAGAACTCTGGGAACGCGTCGCTACTGACGATAGCTGGGGCAATGTTCGCGTCCTTCCTCAACTCCATACCCTCCTCTACGACAACCAACGTGGTGTTTAAATTAGAAAGAAAAAATAATGTCACAACAAGAAGAAATGAAAAATCTAAGCCTACTGGGCAACAAAGAAACTACCTACATTTTTGACTATCAACCAGAAGTCCTCGAATCCTTTGACAATCGTCATGTGGAAAATGACTATTTCATCAAATTCAACTGTCCTGAATTTACCTCGCTTTGCCCAATCACGGCTCAGCCAGATTTTGCGACGATTTATATTTCCTACATTCCTGACAAGCTCTGTGTCGAGTCAAAATCCCTCAAACTCTACCTTTTTAGCTACCGAAATCATGGTGATTTTCACGAAAACTGTATCAACACCATCGGGAAAGACTTGGTCAATCTACTAGACCCTCGCTATTTAGAAGTCTGGGGAAAATTCACTCCGCGCGGTGGCATCTCAATCGACCCTTACTACAACTACGGTAGACCTGGAACCAAGTATGAAGGCTTGGCAGAACAGCGTCTCTTCCAACACGACCTTTATCCAGAGAAAATTGATAACCGCTAAACAGATACGAAAAAGCCCTGTTCCTCAAGCTGAGGAGCAAGGCTTTTTGAATTTCAATTATTCTTCTGTTCCAAGAAAGTTTTTCGCAACAAGTGCTGCAAGAACGCCACCAACGATTGGTGCAAGGATGAAAATCCATACTTGTAGAAGGGCTGCGCCACCGACCAAGACAGCTGGAGCCAAACTACGAGCTGGGTTTACTGAAAGGCCAGTAATGTTCAATCCCACAAGGATCATCGCCATCAATGACAAACCGATTACCAAACCAGCGATTGCGCCATTTCCTTTGCTTGCTGATGTTACAGTCATGATAACCAAGACAAACAAGAAAGTTGCGATGACTTCAAACAAGAATCCACCAAAGACAGTGACACCGTTTGCCAAGGCATTTTCACCAAGACTAGCAGTTGACATTCCTGAGTTAGACAAGAGGAAGAATACTGCAGCTGACGCAAGGAAAGCTCCAACTACTTGTCCAAGGATGTAGTTTACAAGTTCTGAAGATGACAAACGTTTGTTTACAAACATAGCGATTGAAACTGCTGGGTTCAAGTGAGCACCTGAAACAGTTCCGATTGAGTAAGCTGCAACCACAATTGCCAAACCAAAGGCAAAAGCAATTCCAAGGTGTCCAAGGCCATCAAGACCATTTCCAAAAACAACGGCTCCTGTTCCAATGAACACAAGCATAAATGTACCGATTAATTCAGCAACAAATTTTTTCATGATAAGTCTCCTTTTTCAAACTATGTATTAGTCTATCAAAAGAAGGAAAGGGTTTCAAGAAAATTGACTGGAAAGTTTTTGTAGAAAGCCCATTAGAATTCTAAAAAAGACTACTACAAGAGAAATTGATAAAACTCTTTTTCTGCTTATCCTTCAAGAATTTCAGAAGCTTTCAAATACTTGCTTAAAAGAATACATCCCTCAATCATACCTTTTCTAGTAATTCATGCAAAAGTAATGAAGAGAATGGTATAATTGATACTATACAATAAACGTTTTTGGCAAAGGAGACTACCATGAGAAAAAAGTTTAGAGTTTATTTTCTAACCACTGCTACAATTTTAGCATTTGGCCTCGTCGCCTGTTCATCTAAACCATCAACCACTGCTACAAGCAATACAGAAGGTACTTCAAATACAGAGACAACAACCTACCATAAGAAAGATGTAACTGGTCCTGCTGCTTCATTTAACTGGAATGCCAAAGTTGAACCTACCAATTATGAGAGAACCTTTGTTGAAACAAACAGTGGCAGTCAATTTAATAAAACTTTAGATCGCACGAAAGAGGCGGCTGAGAATCTTGAAAAAAAGAAAAAGGAAATTTCGGATCCTAAGGTTCAAACAGCCCTCAAATTAGTGGATGCCGTCTTTGTCAATCAAGAAAATCTTGACCTAGTTGTGAAATCAGCGGGTGCTAGCAATCAAGAAGAGTTATTTGATAAGATTTGGAACGAATATTTAGTCCCTGAGTTAACTAAAATCCGTCCGAATTTTTCAAATGATACCGTCTTTGAATATAAAGGAGAAAAATATCCTCTCAAAATTTATGCACCTATGTTTTTCAAGGTCAACACCAATGCATTAGGAAAAGCAGGTGCCTATACTCTTGAGGACTATAAGGTAGAAGGCGACCTGGTTTATTTGAAATTTATGTCCCCAGCTGTAGATACTTACCAATACGAAGTCAAAGCATCCTATCACACAGACAATCTCGAATTCTTTCAAGGACTGGTGGAAGAACAACAAAAGGTTCTTGAAACAGACTATGGCAAAGCTCTAAATATTCGATTTGTTTATCAATTAGCGGCGCTTGATTTTAAAGCGAACAACTACGTAGACTTAGAGGGAATGGATTATCTTGATCGTAACACCCATTACCTTGCCATAAAAGTGGATAATAATGGTGAAGCTAGCCTTGATAATGAAAATCTCGCCAACCTTTTACAAATTAGCATGAAGGCTTCAAACGAGGCCAATAAAGGAAAATTTGAATAAATCTTTAAAGCATAAAAAAATCACCTCAAACAGGTGATTTTTGTGTATTCATCTTATCGATAAACCGTCTTAAATCCGACACTGGATACCCTTACTCTCCCAACTCAGCACTGTAGGCAATAATCTGGTCAACTGTATCAGACAAGAATTGGATGGTATCACGGAGTGGTTTGTCTGTTGAGATATCCGCTCCGATAATCATGGCTGACTCAAGCGGTGTCTTACTACCACCTGATTTAAGGAGATTGATCCAATCTTCAGCTCCGGTTTCTGAATGTTTCAGATGAAGGTAACCAGCTGTTGAGATGACAAGGCCAGCAGAGTAGGTGTAGCTATACAAGCCCATGTAGTAGTGAGCTTGGCGCATCCAAGTCAAGGCTGCATCGTCATCAATCTCAATAGCATCTCCCCAGAAATCTGTCAAGACTTCCTTCATAATGCTGTTGAGCTTGTTTGCTCCAAAGGTCTCCCCTTCTTCAATCAATGTATAAACCTTGCGTTGGAAGGCTGCTTCCAAGAGGTGGGTAATAAAGTTATGGAAGTAGGTGTCTGTCAAACGATGAGCAAGAGCAAAGCGTTTTTGACGAGGGTCGTCAGACTGGTGCTCCAAGTAATCACTTAACAGCAATTCATTGAAGGTTGATGGCGCTTCAACATAGTAGGTTGACATGTGGGCATTGAAGTAACTTTGGTGATTGTCAGAAAAGATGAATTGACCAGAATGCCCAATTTCATGAATCAAGGTATAGACATCGCTCAAACGACCAGTCCAGCTCATGAGGACATAAGGGTGCACGCGATATGGATCCGCCGCATAACCACCAGAATCCTTGCCACTATTAGCAGCGAAGTCTACCCAGCGTTCTTCTTGATAGCGAGCAACTTCCTGACAATATTCTTGTCCCAAAGGTTCTACTGACTTCATGACCAAGTCATAGGCATCATCAATGCTCACTTCAGGATTGAGGGCGCTATCCAAGTCCAATTTCCAGTCAGCAAAGGTCATCTTTTCAAGACCATTGACCTTGGCAACATGCTTAAGGTATCTTTGGGCAACTGGCGCAAAATCCTTCATGATGAGGTCAATCTGACGGTCAAACATGGCACGGTCCACTTCTTGCTCAGCCAGAAGATAGTCAAAAACTGAGTCATAGCCCTTCATATCTGCCAACAATTTCTCAGACTTGACTTGGGCTAAATAGGCTGCCGCAGCCGTATTTTGGTGCTTACGGAGTCCCTCTGAAAAAGAACGGAAAGATTTCTCACGAACCTCAGCGTCCTCGTGGTTTTGGTAGAAATTTTCATAGGTAACAAAGCTATTTTTGTAGGTCTTGCCATGGGCTTCAAAGTCAGCCATTTCAAAGTCCCCAGCTCGCATTTTGGTGTATATGTCCTGTGGACTGTAGAAGATTTCACCGAGATTGGTCAAAGCTTTCTCCACATCAGCCCCTAGGTAGTGGGCTTTTTTGATTTTAGCCTGACGAATAGCTGCCGTCAAGTGAGGCAATTTACCCAAACGGTCCAAGACCTCCTCGTCTGCTGCCACCAAGGCGTCGTCAAAGAAGGTCAAGGCTACGCTGGCATCTGTTTCAAATTCCATCCCAGCTTGGGCAATATTAGCAAAATCTTCATTGCTATAGTCTGTCGTCTGAGGCATAAAGGCATAATTGCCGATATGGCTCATCTGGATGTAGATTTGCTCCAATTCCGCAAAGGCCTTCTCGAAATCCTCAAAAGTATGAAGATTATCCTTGTAATCACGGCTAAATTGGTTGATGTCTTCGCGAGCTTTCTCGATTGCACGCAAGAAATCCTCACGGTCTTGGTATAGGGCAGTTAAGTCCCAAAGTTCCTTCTCTGGAAATTCTGAACGGTGTTTTTGTTCCATTTTCTTCCTCTTATTTCTCTAATTCTACTAAAACACTAAGGGCTGATAAGGCATAAAGTGGGGCTGTTTCTGCTCGCAAGATGCGAGGGCCAAGCCCTGCCAAGACGGCTCCTTTAGCTTCAAAACTTTCAATTTCTGCTGGTGAGAGACCGCCTTCTGGGCCAAAGATAAAGAGCAATTTGGCTCCTTTTTCAAGGCCAGTGACTGCTTGTAAGAGCGCAGCGGTTTCTCCTTCTTTTGCTGATTCTTCATAAGCCACCACAATTGAGTCAAACTGGTCAAACTGAGCTAGAAAATCTGCTTTTTTCTCAAAAAGCTGGATACTTGGTACAATATTACGCTTGCTTTGTTCTGCTGCTCCAAGGGCAATTTTTTCTAGTTTTTCGGCTTTCTTGCCCAACTTCTTACCATCCCACTTTGCGACCGACCAATCGGCAGGAAAGGCCCAGATTTGGCTGGCACCCAGTTCCGTCACTTTTTGAGTGATAAACTCCAGCTTGTCTCCCTTGGGAAAGCCTGATGCGATGGTGACTTGAACGGGCAGTTCCACATTGTCAGCTAACTCTTGGACTAACTCAAACTGACGATTCTCCACATCCAACACGCGCGCCAAGCGCTTGACGCCATCATCAAAGACCAAGGTCACCTCATCATCTTCTTTCAAGCGCATGACCTGAAACATATGCTTGCTGGTTTCCTTGTCCTCAATAGTGACAGGAGAGATTGCACTGCCTTTGACAAAATACTGCTGCATGCTAGCCTCCAATCACACCTGAAATATCCTTGGTTTTCTTAAAGACACAGGCATTCCATTCCCCTTGAATCATGTGGGTTTCAAGGAAAAATCCAGCTGACTCAGCTGACTTGCGCACCATGTCCCACTTGTCCTTGATAATGCCACTCATGATCAGGTAGCCTTCATCCTTGACCAAACGATAAGCATCGTCCGTCAGATGAATGAGAATATCCGCTAAGATATTAGCCACGATGACATCTGCTTCAATCTCAACTCCCTTTAGCAAATCTCCAGCAGCAACATGGATGTTTTCCATACCAGGGTTGAGCTCAATATTTTCCTGAGCAACACGAACCGCTACATCATCCAGGTCATAGGCGAAAATTTCCTTGGCACCAAGCAGCGAGCTGGCAATAGAAAGGACACCTGATCCAGTACCCACATCTAGCACCGTTTCGCCACCACGAAGAACCTGCTCTAAGGCAAAGAGGCTCATCTTGGTCGTTGGATGAGTACCCGTACCAAAGGCCATGCCTGGATCCAGCTTGATAATCTTTTCTCCAGCAGTCGCCTCGTAGTCCGTCCAAGACGGCACGATGGTCAAGTCATGAGTAATGCGAGCTGGTTCATAATATTTCTTCCAGTTGTCTGCCCAGTCTTCCTCAGCCAAGGCAGTCGTGCCCATCTTGACCTCTCCTAGATCCATAAAATCAGTTAATTCTGCCAGGCGAGCTTGCAAATCTGCCTCAACCACTGCTACATCAACCGTATCAGGATAGTAGGCGGTCACCACGATTTCTTCTTGTTGCTCAACCTCTGGGAAAATCTCACCGAAGCGATCCACATTCCCCACATAGTCCATACTGTCTTCGATCGCAACACCTTGCGCCCCCAGCTCAATCAAGAGATTGGAGACCAGCTCCTCTCCCTCACGCTTCACTGTAACTTTTAACTCTTGCCATGTTTCCATCATTAAGATACCAAGCCCGTAAAACACAAGGCCAAAATAGGAAACTCTCTGAAGACGCTTGTGTCTATGAGAAGTTTATCTTTTTGGCACAGTGTTTAGGGCGGGTTCAGTTTAGAAATTTAACCGAACCATCCTTTCTATTCACTTTCTTTTAAATAATCCCTCAATCTCGCCTGTAGCTGAGGCACAGCTTGTTTAGAATTCAAAAATTCCTCAATGCTCATCAGCTTATAAGCCTGTCCTTCATCTCCAAAGTTGATATTGTCGAATTGTTCTTGACTTAGCTGACCGACCATAAAGACAGACTGCCGACCTTCATAGAGCATGCTGGGGTAGACCTTGCTCCAGAGCAGGCAATCCTCAGTCAGATGAATTCCTAGTTCTTCATAAACTTCACGCGCTGCGCACTCGAAAGGACTTTCGTCCCCTTCGCGACCACCACCTGGCAATTCCCACATATTGGGCCAAGGGATATTGTCCTTGTCATCACGCAAGATGGTCAGTAGCTTATCTCCACAAAAGAGGGCAATTTTACAACCCGTAAAATCCAAGTGTTTATCCAATAATTCCATGATGATGACCTTTTCTTATCATAACTACTACTCTATAGAAAACCCCTAGCTAGCTTTCTTCAATCACCTTTTGGCAATCTGCATCCCAGTATGCCTGCCATCTACCATGTTTTTTAGCAAAATAAACGGTAAACTCATCATTTACATAATCTGCAACATAGCGAAGATTAGGCGGATTTTCCTCAAAACTTAATACCCAAGGATGGAAGTAAAATGTCCTTTCCCACCTCTTCTGAGTATAGCCCAAATCCTTGGCAAACTGAGGGATGGGTTGTTGCATCTCACTTTCCAAACAAGACTGAATGGCATTGTCAATACTATTTAAACGAGCTAATAGTTGTTGAAACTGCTCTTCTTCCTCCGTCTTAAAACCAACTAGAAATTCAAATTCCGCAAAATCTTCAGGAAATTCAAGTTCTGTGATTTTACCATCCTCTGCGTAGCGTCCCTCCTCATTAACGAGGCGACGAGTTCCAAACTTCAATACTCGCTCGAAATCTAGATCCGCAAAGCGATTGCGAGGAAGAGAAGAGGAAGAAAACTCAGATTTATCTGACTTTCTCATAAAAATTTGTTTGATTTTCTCTAACATGCTCTCTCCTCTTTGAATTCCTTATTTTTAAAGTTTCCTAGTATCTCGGATAAGGGTAAAATTCTCCTTCTTCCAAACCGACTTTTCCTTCTTCAAAGACTTCTTGGTTCCATTCCATGACGAACTCTTCTGCTTCTGGGTCTTCCAAAAAGTCCATGAGGGCATCCAGCCCAACCTCGGCAGTATCTTTGAGGAAAAGTGCAAAATAAGCTAAAAATTCACGAGAAAATCCTTTTTTAGGCAGGTAAGGGATGACCGTCAAATAGTCTTCTTCATTGACTGTTGACTTGGCAGGATTGTAAAAGAGTACCGCTTCCTCAAAGAGGATATCGTCTGACGAAACCTCTCCGTCCTCATCCAGCATCTCTATACCAGCAGCATTTTGCGCTTCCAGTAAAAAACTCACTTCAACCGCATGATTGCGCTTGTCCCAACTAATCTCATAGTCAAAGGGAAAGTTCTTGTCCAACTCTTCCTGTAAAACATCTAAAAATCCGTATGTTGCCATTTTGTCCTCTTTCTATGCGCCTCTTTAATCGCCCCGATTGCTCGGAAATATGCTAAAATAGATACTACCATCTTACCACATATACATCAGAAAATCCATGTTAGAAAGGACTGCTATGCCAGACAATCTCGCGCTTCGCATGCGCCCCAAAACCATCGACCAGGTCATCGGTCAGGAGCATCTAATCGGACCTGGAAAAATTATTCGCCGCATGGTGGAAGCTAATCGTCTGTCCTCCATGATTCTCTACGGACCTCCAGGTATTGGTAAGACCAGTATTGCCTCAGCTATCTCTGGGACCACCAAGTACGCCTTTCGGACCTTTAATGCGACAGTGGATAGTAAAAAGCGACTCCAAGAAATCGCTGAAGAGGCTAAATTCTCTGGAGGATTAGTCCTGTTACTGGACGAGATCCACCGACTAGATAAAACCAAGCAAGATTTTCTACTTCCCCTCTTGGAAAGTGGTCTGGTCATCATGATTGGGGCTACGACTGAAAATCCCTTCTTTTCTGTCACTCCTGCCATTCGTAGCCGTGTTCAGATTTTTGAATTAGAACCCTTGTCCAACCAAGATGTCAAAGAGGCGATTCAAATCGCTCTATCTGACCCTGAGCGTGGTTTTGATTTCCCAGTTGAGCTAGATGAGGATGCCCTTGATTTCATCGCGACCTCTACAAATGGAGACCTGCGTTCTGCTTTTAATTCGCTAGATTTGGCTGTTCTCTCTACTCCCGAAAATGACAAGGGCATCCGCCATATCACACTGGATATCATGGAAAACAGCCTGCAGAGGAGTTACATTACCATGGATAAGGATGGGGACGGTCACTACGATGTCCTTTCAGCCCTGCAAAAGTCTATCCGTGGCTCGGATGTTGATGCCAGTCTCCACTACGCGGCCCGCTTGATTGAGGCTGGGGATCTGCCTAGTCTCGCTCGTCGCTTGACTGTTATTGCTTATGAAGATATCGGTTTGGCCAATCCTGAAGCTCAGATTCATACCGTAACTGCTCTAGATGCTGCTCAAAAGATTGGGTTCCCAGAAGCTCGCATCCTCATTGCCAATGTCGTGATTGACTTGGCCCTTTCTCCAAAATCCAACTCAGCCTATGTGGCCATGGACAAGGCCCTTGCTGATCTCAAAACATCAGGTCATTTACCTATCCCTCGACACCTGCGCGATGGTCATTACAGTGGAAGCAAGGAACTAGGGAATGCGCAAAACTATCTCTATCCGCACAACTATCCTGGAAACTGGGTCAATCAAGACTATCTGCCAGAAAAAATTAAAGACCAGCACTACTTCACTCCTGAAGATACTGGCAAGTACGAACGGGCCTTGGCGCAACGCAAGGAAACCATTGATAAATTACGGGACTTGTGAAATCCTTTTCAAATAATTGCATTTTCCTCTTGATTTTTTTTGAAAAAGTGGTATCATATAAACATAGAAACGCTGTGGTGTACGACTTCACACTTAAGTGTTGACCGACTATTTTTTGTATTATTAGGGAAACAAAAGTCTTCTAACAGCATGTAGGCCGTCTCACACGGAAACAGCTTCAGTTAGAGCGAGTTGCCCACCTGCTTAATTGCGCGGGTTCAATACAAACCGTGAAGTTTCGGCACCAATACAGCTTTTTCTTTGCCTCCTTAGCTCAGTTGGTAGAGCAGTAGACTCTTAATCTATGGGTCGCAGGTTCGAGCCCTGCAGGGGGCATCTAAATACAACAGGAAAAAGCCTTGGTTTTAGGGCTTTTTTGTTTAAGTTCTTAGGATATTCTGAGTCTAGTATAGAGGAAATTCTTTTCTTATAAAACAAAAAACGCTATGTAGCGTTTTTTGTTATTCTTAGTTACTCGTCTAGTCGAATAAACATCATTGCGTTAAGCAAAGAGATGAGAGCGACTGTATTGACATTATTGGAATAGATCAATCTCTTATTTTCAATAGGCGGAATAATAAAATTAGAAATAATGATGTCGTAAGGTGATTCTTTTAGAGAATCAAGGGATAACTCTAATTCACTCCAAACTTCCAGTTCAAAATTGTTACTGCAATAGTAAGAAAGTGTCTCTGCTACTGATTTTGCATGATACTGATCAAAATTACTCATAACCAAAACCTTTAATTTATGTTGGTTTTGTAAAAGATTTAGCACTAAGTGTTTGCTATGGGTGATAAACGTATAGGTCAAATGATTGACCTTCATTGAACTACGATCCATATCCAAAGCCTCTAGATAGTGTTCAATCCCTTCCTTCACCTCTGAAACGAATCGAGGGAAAATATTTTGAAAGTTCTTGATTGTATTGCCTTTTTGATCAAATAAGATAAACTCTGTTGATAATTCCTGGCGATGCAGATGTGTCGTATTGTGCAGATGCCAAATCAGATTGTCTTTATTGTCTACTTGGAGATTATACTCTCTTGATACCTGGTCTACTAGATCTCCCAATAACTGATACGATTTTTTTACATAGCTGTCTGTTTTTGCATGGTTCAGAAATACTTCTTCATCT
Source organism: Streptococcus oralis (assembly GCF_003943825.1). Lineage (GTDB taxonomy): Bacteria > Bacillota > Bacilli > Lactobacillales > Streptococcaceae > Streptococcus > Streptococcus oralis_CD. The sequence continues at coordinate 58,613 of NZ_RJNJ01000004.1, read as the reverse complement.
ATGAAGAACATTTTTTGAAAATAGGATACAAACAGTTGACCGATCACTTCTTTATTCAGAGAGATATGATATTCAGAGTCAAAGCTCGTTACAATCTCGTTGATTCCTTCTGCCTGCATGAAAGATTCTAACAATTGATTGTTAAAAGAGTCTCTCTCAACTTCCATGAAATGACCAAACTTTATGCGATATAAATTTGTAACCAGAAGTAATTTTAACATTCTGTGAGTTGATAAATTCATCGGGAAAGAAGTTGCTTTATAGACTAATTCCAATAATTGAGACAAGGGTTCTTGAGAAAAATCTTCAAAAGGCCATTCAAGGAAATAATATTTCTCTGAAAAATACTGGGCAAAAAAGTAACGGATATCAATCTCATTTCCAGTTATCCGAACTGGATTGAGGCTAATTTCAAAACGATATTGTTTCTTAATAATTTTATTAATGTGACGGATGATACGGTAAAGAGAGGAAGAACTGATATAAAACTCTTTGCAAATACTATCAGTATCACATCCTTCATTAAAGAAGATAAATTCTAAAATTGAAAAGTGGGTTGAATGCTTAAAAAAATGATGATAGACCGTCTCAATATCACTATCATCGGTATTAATGATACGGATGCCGTTTGTTGAGGAATGAAATATCAAGTCAGGAAAAGAAGACCTGACATGGGACAAGTCATCTTTTACAGAACGTTCCGTACAGTGCAATAATTCTGCTAGTTCTGAAATATGAAACCAGCGTTTGTTTTCAAATAGTAATTCCAATAATTCTAATTGTCTGTGACTTTTTTTCGATAATAAATCTCTCATGTATAACTTTTCTTTCTTTATAATAAACTAAAGGATTGTCTTTCAATCTTCATGCAATTATACCACATAGAGTGTATTTATCCTCTTACAACGACTTTAGCTTGCTATGAAAAGAATCGCTTCATCACCTAGAAACTCAGTAGAATCAGTCTTTTCTTATTTATCTGTATCTAAAGTACATGTTTACAGTACGGTTTTTAAGACGAACTATTATGCTTCCAAGTTGAGATAGTATATAATTAGTTCAATCAAAGATGTTGATTCTTTGATTTAGAAATAGAAAAGGAGGATACACTATGTTGTGGTCCATTATTGTAGGAGGTCTTATTGGTCTCGCCGCAGGTGCAATCACTAAAAAAGGTGGTTCAATGGGATTGATTGCAAATATCTTTGCAGGTCTTATCGGTTCATCTGTAGGGCAATCACTTCTAGGAAGCTGGGGACCTTCATTGGCTGGAATGGCTATTATTCCGTCAATCGTAGGTGCAGTGATTGTTGTTGCAGTCGTTTCATTTCTATTTGGTAAAAAATAAGCATTACCTAATAAGAAATTAAAAGTGATAAGCCATAATTTTGAATACTGTAGGCGGGTAAAATTATGGTTTAAAGCTTTTCATTTGAAAGGATTTAATATGTCAAAATCAAAGAAAATATTGTTACTTATTTTCTGTATTTTAATCTTGGCTATTTTCCTTCCTATTCTCATAGATTATCATCAGGTCAGTGATTTAGATATCCACTTATTCAGTTGGAGAGAACTCTACGCTGAATTTATGATTGCTAGATATGTCTTTTGGGGGACACTTGTCCTATCTGTTTTAGTGTTAATTTCAATGCTAGTAATACTCTTCTATCCTAAACAGTATTTAGAGATTCAATTAGAGACTCAAGAAGATACATTAAAACTAAAAAATTCAGCTATCGAAGGCTTTGTTCGATGTTTGGTCATTGATCATCAGTTGATCAAAGAACCAACAGTCCATGTAAATAGCCGCAAAAATAAGTGTTTCGTTTATGTTGAGGGCAAAATTCTTCCTTCAGAAAACATCTCAAATCGATGTCTTGTCATCCAGAATGAAATAACTCATGGATTAAAGCAGTTCTTTGGTATTGAACGTGAGGTAAAACTTGAAGTTAAAGTGAAAGAATTTGAACCTCCAAAAACGACCAAAAAGACTGTTAGTCGTGTAAAGTAAGGAAGTAAAAAATGGAATGGTTTAAAAAATATCAGTATCCAATTATTGCAGGTCTAGTAGGTGTCATTCTCGCTTGCTTTATCTTATCCTTTGGCTTTTTCAAAACACTATTTGTGTTAATCTGTGGAGGTTTAGGAGCATTTGCTGGATACTATGTTAAGGAAAAATATTTAAATAAATAAAGGAGTCTCGTATGTCAAACGTAGATAAAAATGTAGATAAAAAAGATGTTGCTGTTGTTTCTCAAAATGTCAAAGGGGAACTCACTTATGAAGACAAAGTAATCCAAAAAATCATTGGTCTTTCGCTTGAAAAAGTACCTGGACTTTTGGATGTGGATGGAGGATTCTTCTCTAATCTAACAGAAAAAATTATCAATACAGATAATGTCACTCATGGTGTCAATGTTGAAGTTGGGAAAGAGCAAGTTGCAGTTGACTTGAACATTGTTGTTGAATACCAAAAGAATGTCCCTGCTTTGTACAAAGAAATCAAAGATGTTGTCGTATCACAAGTTACAAAAATGACGGATCTAGAAGTTGTTGAAGTCAATGTGAATGTTGTTGATATCAAAACGAAGGAACAGCATGAAGCAGATTCAGTTAGCCTTCAAGATCGAGTAACTGACGTGGCTTCTTCAACAGGAGAATTTGCTTCAGAACAATTTGAAAAAGTGAAATCTGGTATCGGTTCAGGTGTTGCTGCTGTTCAAGAAAAAGTAGGCGAAGGTGTTGAAGCCGTTAAAGGCGAAACAAAAGAAAATGCTCGCGTACACTAATTCATCTAATCAAAATCAATCAATTTAAAGGAGGCAGAATCATGTCAACAGAAGAAAAATTAAACCAAGCAAAAGGTTCCATTAAAGAAGGTGTCGGCAAAATGATCGGCGATGAAAAAATGGAAAAAGAAGGAACAGCTGAAAAAGTTGTTTCTAAAGTAAAAGAAGTTGCTGAAGATGCAAAAGACGCTGTCGAAGGCGCTATTGAAGGTGTTAAAAACATGCTTCACAAAGACGAAAAATAAGGCTAAACGTTAATTGACCTTTTCATTATAGTAGTCAAAAAGAGGACCGTAAATGTCCTCTTTTTTGTAGATCGGATTCTAAACACGCTTCCCATTTTTCGTTAAAAGAGATTCTTAACAGGAAAAGCCTTGGAATCAAGGCTTTTTTGTTTACTTAAAATAATATCTCCCTTTTAAAGAAAGAACATTTAAAAGCTTACACACTACTAGACGTGCTTACTTATCCACCACCTGAGCTTCAAATTGGGCTGGTTGGTTGTCTACATTGGTAATGGTTATCGTGTAGGGCTTGTTATTGGTGGCATCAAACACTTTTTCACCTTGGTAACTCACAACAACTCCATCTTTTTCTAAATAAATATCTGCTTGATTGTTTGGAAGTTCTTCATCCTCCTCATCGAAACCATGGCTTTTTGTAATTTTTTGTCCCTCTACTTCATAGTAAACATCACCATTACTCTCACTCCAAACACTAGAGCCAGTTAATTTAATTCTGCTTGAATCATTTTTCTTCAAGATGAAGATTGAATAGTATTCCAAATCTTGCGTTCTGGGATTTACTCTTAAGTTGACGGATTGACCTGGTTGAAGAGTGTATTTGCCATAGTTCAAAACGGAAAAGACAAACCAGACTAGCAGCAAACTATACAAGACTCCTATAATCGTTCGTGAGCGCCTACTCTTAAACAAACGTAAAAGTAACACAAAAGAGACAATAAAGAGCAATTCTGTAAACATTCTTGTCCCTCCTTTCTCATTATCGTTGAAATCCTAAACAGAATCTCGCCTCCATTTCTCACTAGTAACATCAACCATACAAAGTCTGATACATCTTATCTAGAAAAGCTTTCAACTCTTTTCGAACAATCTTTAATAAGCGTTCTTCTTCGGCTTGAGATATCATCACACTTTCTTTATTTTGATTACTAATATAAGAATAGTATCTACGTTTTAGGGTTAATTGCTTATCTAAAATATAGTAGGCATTTATTTTTTCCTCATTTACCATTGTTTCAAATATAACAGAGACTTCATCCCTGCCAGGATTCAACATTTTCAAATCAATGTCTCCTTTTATCCCTATGGAGTCAATTCCTCCATCCAAGCGAATGGCACCGTCGGGAGGAACGACATAGCCTGCTTTACGAATGTCAGACGCATATCTCCCTGAATCCGTTAAATGTTTTAAGACGGCTATAGTGTCCTTTTCTTCAAAGGAGGTCTTTAATTGGAACCGTTCTTGGTGGCTTTGATACTGAGAATAAAGATTGATACCAACAACTAGGGCAAGTACAGAAGCGAGCAAGATTCGTATTTTTCTAGGTCTCGACATGTCTATCTCCTCTATCTAAGAAATCATAGAAGTCTTGTTTCTAACTTTGAAAGATAACTTCCTTTTCCTTGAAAATCCTTGGGACTCTAGCCCCATGTGACTGCTATTTGCCCTTTTTCATGATGTATTTTCGTATAGGTACTTCAACCATTTGAACGATTTCAAATCCTTCTTTTTGGTAAAGATTGTAAGCTGTTTGATTTGCCTCGTAGACATTTAGAGAAATAGTATCTATGTCTTCATTTTCAAAGGCCAAACTAACAAATTTCCTTAAAGCCTGGCTACCTAACCCCTGCCCCTGTTTCTGGGGGTTGATAAAAAATCTCCCGATATGAAGATTGCCGTCTTCTAGCCTGATTTTCTGGATAAGCCCCACAAACTCTTGTCCATCAAAGATTGAAAAGATTCCTTCCAAATCTTGCAAGACTTGAATTGTTAAGGGAAAAGGAATCATTGTTCCCATCCATTGTTCTTGAAAGGATTTGCCAAGGGAGTTGGACCATTGGCATACGAGCTGAGCATTTTCTGTGCTTATATTTTCTTCAAAACGAATCATCATCTTGACCTCACCATCTTATCAATGTTTCTTTATTATACTACTTCTTCTATTTTTTACGAATAGATAAGTATGATTGATTTTTATTTTTTTCTTGTCGGGAGCATTCTCGCTTCTTTCTTGGGTTTGGTCATTGACCGTTTTCCTGAGCAATCCATTATTCGACCAGCTAGCCACTGTAATTCCTGTCAGACTCGCTTGCGACCGCTAGATTTGATTCCTATCCTTTCGCAGGTGGTCAATCGCTTTCGCTGTCGCTACTGCAAGATTCGCTATCCGTTCTGGTATGCCCTCTTTGAACTAGGATTAGGAATCCTCTTTCTAGCTTGGTCTTGGGGCTGGATTTCCTTGGGTCAAATCATCCTCATCACTGCTGGCCTGACCTTAGGAATCTATGACTTTCGCCATCAGGAATATCCCTTGCTGGTCTGGATGACTTTCCACCTAATCCTCATGGCTTTCTGTGGTTGGAATCTAGTCATGGTCTTCTTCATTATCCTTGGAATCATGGCTCATTTCATAGATATCCGCATGGGTGCAGGGGATTTTCTCTTTCTGGCTTCTTGTGCGCTCGTCTTTAGCGTGACAGAATTACTCATCTTGATTCAGTTCGCTTCTGCGGCAGGCATTCTGGCCTTTCTCCTGCAAAAGAAAAAGGAAAGACTTCCTTTCGTGCCTTTCCTCTTACTTGCTGCGACTATAATAATTTTCTATCAGTTCTTATTAGTTTGTTGAATTGGGAACCCAAAGCTCAACTTCTGCATCCATGGGATTACCGTTTAAAAGTATTTCTAAGATAATTCCATCATTGTAAAACGAGCTATATTCTCCCTCAAAAAAGTTATCCTCCAATTTATCAAACAAGAGTCTTGATTTATCACCACTGGCTGAGCTTACTAAATAATCTTTCTCTGGGACAAGAATGCTTTCGTAACCTGCCACAGCATTATTTGCCGCAACTCCTGCGTAGTATTGTATACCATCTTTATGAGGAACTATCAAAGCATAGCCTCTTTTATCTATGGAATGGGGCATCAATTTTCCTAGCATTCCTTCTTTAAATAACTGAGTATAGAATGCCGTTTTCTCTTTAGAATAGTGATGTTCATGAACTGTAGTTCCTTCTATCAAAATACTCTTGCCAACTAAGGTAAACGATGGTTTAGTTTGATGTTTCATTATATGAACTCCTTTCTTTATGGTATAATCATAACAAAAGTAATATGACAACTATCTGTCATATTTAAGGAGAAATTTATGAAAATTGACCGTCAAATGGGAATCATTTCTCATTTAGTAAATCAACGAAAAACAACAGCTAAAGAACTATCAGAACTTTTTAAAGTCAGCACCCGAACTATTATGAGAGATATTGATGATTTATCTCTTGCAGGCATTCCTCTCTATGTAATGAAAGGAAAAAACGGAGGAATTTTTCTTATGGAAGACTTTCAAACTGATAAACCTCCCTTGACTCAATCCGAACGACTTTCAATCGAATCCGGTTTAAAAAGTCGCTATCAAGTATTGGAAGATACCTCTACTTTCAATGCTATATTGAAATTAAATGCTACCAATACATACTCTGATTTCGAAATTGATTTATCTCTATCTCAAGGGAACTTGGAAATACGAACTTTGATTTTTAAGTTATTGGAAGCTATCAGAGGTAGAGTAAAAATAAAATTTTCCTATATTAATTCACAAGGACTGGTGAGTCAAAAAAATTGTGAGCCTTACCGTATTGTCTATAAGGACCGGAGTTGGTATATGGATGCCTACGATACTGATAAAGCGCGTTTTTCTGTTTTTAAAGTTGCTAGAATTAGTGAACTTACTCTCTCCGATACTTTTTCAAAAAGACATTTTACACCACTTCCCTATGATGGTGGTGCTTGGATGAATGAAAACAAAGTACCTGTCATCCTGCATGTCCAGAAAATTGTTCTTGATCGATTTGTGGAACTCTTAGGCTATAATGCCATAAAACCTATTAATAGCGATATTTACGAGATTACTTATCCGTTAAACGACAATGATTGGGGATACAATACCTTGCTTGCTTTTGGAAAATACATCACTGTTATATCTCCTAAGCATTTCCTAAAACATTTCACCAACTATATAGATACCATTCATAAGCAATACCCAAACTAATATTCAACTGTCATTCATGAACTTATACCCTCAAAAGAAAAAGGAAAGACTTCCTTTCGTGCCTTTCCTCTTACTTGCTGCTTGTTTGATTATTTTTGGTAAGCTACTGCTTGTTTGATAAAGTCCTCAATCGGCTCTCCTTGGTGGAGAGCTTTTACAATTTTCGAACCAACGATAACACCATCTGATACCGCATTGAAACGTTCTACATCGGCCTGGCTAGACACACCAAAACCTGTCAAGACTGGGATGTCAGCTACTTGATGCAATTGTGCCAAGTGCTTGTCCAAGTCTGCACGGTAATTTCCTGACTTCCCTGTCACCCCATTGATGGCAACAGCATAGACGAAGCCTTCTGCTTCCTTGATCAACTCTTTTTGACGCTCAATCCCTGTTGTCAAACTAACTAGGGGAATCAAGGCCATGTCTGTGTCTGACAAAAAAGGCTCTACAAAATTGGCATGCTCATGAGGCAGGTCTGGAATAATCAAGCCCTTAACCGCTGTATCTGCCAAATCTTTGACAAATTTCTCCACACCGTACTGAAAGAGGGGGTTAAAGTAGGTCATGATAACCAGCGGAACTTCTGTTTGAATGGTTTTCAAGGTTTCAACCAAAGCCTGGGTAGAAGTCCCGTGGGCTAGACTGCGCAAGCCTGCTTCTTCGATCACAGGTCCATCTGCAACAGGGTCTGAAAAGGGAATACCTACTTCAATGGCTGAAACACCCAAATCTTCTAAAATGTGAATTGTTTCACCGAGACCATCCAAACCTTTCTCATGGTCCCCAGCCATGATATAGGGAACAAAAATTCCTTTTCCAGCTGCTTTGATAGCGTTCAATTTTTCTGTTAAAGTCTTAGGCATGGGCTTCTCCCTTCTTTGCTGCATCTACTTCCAAGCGGTCTTTGACTTGAACTACATCCTTGTCCCCACGACCGGATAGGCAGACAATCATTGACTTGTCTGGACCAAGTTCTTTGGCCAATTTCACTGCAAAAGCGATGGCGTGGCTAGATTCCAAGGCTGGGATAATCCCTTCCACGCGAGACAAGAGTTTGAATCCTTCCAAGGCTTCCTCGTCCGTCACAGGAACATAGCTGGCACGTTTGATATCGTGGTAGTGAGAATGTTCTGGACCGATACCAGGATAGTCCAAACCTGCTGAGATAGAGAAGGCTTCAAGAATTTGACCATGAGCGTCTTGGAGCACATCCATAAGTGAACCGTGGAGGACACCTGGACGTCCCTTGGTCAAGGTTGCTGCGTGGTGCTCTGTATCCACACCAAGTCCAGCTGCTTCAGCCCCATACATAGCTACAGACTCATCTTCTACAAATGGATGGAAGAGACCGATAGCATTAGAACCACCACCAACACAGGCTACTAGGGCATCTGGTAAGTCTTGTCCTGTCAAGTCACGGTACTGTTGTTTAGCTTCTCGACCGATGACACTTTGGAAGTCACGAACGATTTCTGGGAAAGGATGAGGTCCCAAGGCAGAACCAAGGATATAGTGGGTATCGTCGATATTTGCCACCCATGAACGGAGGGCTGCATTGACCGCATCCTTGAGCACGCGCGAACCATCAGTCACAGCCTCAACCTTGGCTCCCAAAAGCTCCATACGGAAGACGTTAAGGGCTTGGCGTTTAACATCTTCCTCACCCATGTAGATGGTACATTCCATGTTAAAAAGGGCTGCAGCTGTTGCAGTTGCCACACCGTGCTGACCAGCACCAGTTTCAGCGATAATTTTCTTTTTACCCATGCGTTTAGCGAGGAGAACCTGTCCCAAGGCATTGTTAATCTTGTGGGCCCCTGTATGGTTGAGGTCTTCACGCTTGAGGTAAATCTTGGCTCCGTCGATATGCTGGGTCAAGTTTTTTGCGTAGTAAAGGGGAGTTTCACGTCCTACGTACTGACGTAAAAGTTGGTTCAATTCCTCTTGGAAACTTGGGTCCGCCTGACTTTCACGGTAGGCCTTCTCCAACTCCAAAACTGCTGTCATCAATGTTTCTGGGACGAAACGTCCGCCGAATTTTCCGTAAAATCCATCTTTATTTGGTTCTTGATATGCCATTCTTTGCCCTCTCTATAAATCTTCTAATCTTTTCATGATCTTTTTGTCCATCTGTCTCCACTCCACTTGATACGTCTACTGCATAGGGAGTAAAGTGTTGAATTGCTTTTGCTACATTGTCTTCCTTAAGCCCACCAGCGATAAAGAAAGGCTGGGCTAATCCAGCCGTATCTAGCTGGCCCCAATCAAAGGTCTGGCCGCTCCCAGCCACAGGAGCATCAAAGAGTAGATAGTCTGCCCGAGAATGAGGCACATGACCATTTCCATCTACCTGCACGGCCTGAATGCTGGCACAAGGCAAATCCTCAAACAAACCATCTGCTACCTGACCATGAACTTGTACCAAGTCCAAGCCAACTTTTTCAATCGCTTCTAGCAGTTCTGCCCGACTTGGTGAAACAAATACGCCAACCTTTTTTACACCTGCAGGAATGAGCTTTGCCAGCTCTGTAGCCTCTTCCAAGGTCACCTGTCTTTTACTGGGTGCGAAGACAAAACCGATATAGTCTGCCCCTGCTGATACGGCTGTTTCTACCGCTTCTTTGGTCGATAGTCCACAAATCTTAACCTTTGTCAATCTGCAACTCCTTGATTCTTTGAGCCACATCTTCTGCCTGCATGAGCGCTGTTCCCACCAAAATTCCGTTAAAGTATGGTGCGACACGTATCGCATCCTGCCCTGTGAAAATGGCAGATTCAGAAATGTAATAACGATCTTCCTTAAAGTGCTGGGCCAAGTCTACACTAGTCTGCAAGTCGACTTCAAAGGTGGTCAAGTTGCGGTTGTTAACCCCAATAATCTGGGCACCCAGTCTGTGGGCCACTTCTAGTTCAGCTAGATTGTGGGTCTCCACCAAGACTTCTAGACCAAACTCTGTTGCATAGTCATACAGTTCCTTGAGGCGTTCTTCTGATAAAGCCGCTACGATAAGCAAGATAACTGTCGCACCTGCATTGCGAGCACGAATGATTTGCTTTTCATCGATAATAAAATCCTTGTTTAAAGTCGGAATCTCTACCTGACTGGAAATCTCACGAAGATAATCCAAATGACCCTTGAAGAAAACTTCATCTGTCAGAACAGAAATCATAACAGCGCCGTTAGCCTCGTAAGTCTGGGCCTGTTGAACGATATCCACATCCAGATTGATATCTCCCAGACTAGGGCTAGCTTTCTTGACCTCAGCGATTACCTGTAATCTGTCCTGGTGATTCTTTAAAAATTCTGCCAAACGATAGGTCTTACGCAAGGGCTGGATTTCCTCCAGCTCCATCTGCTTGACCTCACGCACCTTCTGCTCTAAGATTCGTGCTAAAAATTCCTGACTCATTTTTGGTACTCCTGTAACAGTCTGAGTTTTTCAAGGGCCTTGCCACTAGCAATCACTTGACGGGCCAAGGCAACTCCTTCCTTGATACTAGCTACCTTACCATTAGCATAGAAACCAAGACCAGCATTTAGAACTGTCGTTTCCAAGAATGGGCTTGGTTCGTTTTTAAGAACACTAAGCAAAATTTCTGCATTTTCCTGAGCATTCCCTCCACGGATATCTTCGATAGCGTAGCCTTCCATCCCCAAATCCTCTGGAGTGAAGCTTGACAAGGTGATTTCGCCATTTTCAAGAAGAGCAATATTGGTTGTTCCGTTCAAGCCAGCTTCATCAAGCCCTTCTGGTCCAGCAACTACGATAGCACGTTTGCGACCCATGTTTTTCAATACCTGAGCGGTGCTTTCTAGCAATTCTGGACGACTAATGCCAAGCAACTGTGTTTCCAAGGCCATTGGGTGAATCAGTGGACCAGTCAAGTTCATGATTGTTGGAATTCCCAGTTCCAAACGAGCTGGCATGATGTACTTCATAGCTGGGTGCATATTTTTAGCAAAGAGAAAGACGATTCCAGTTTTATCAAAGACCTTACCTAATTCAGCTGGTTTGAGGTCAAGATTGATGCCCAATGCTTGAAGGACATCTGCCGAGCCCGATTTAGAAGAAATCGAACGGTTACCGTGCTTGGCCATATGAATGCCGCCACCAGCCAAGACAAAGGCTGCAGTTGTGGAAATGTTAAAGCTGAAAGACTTGTCCCCACCTGTACCACAGTTGTCCATGGCATCATGAATTTCAGTTGGAATGTGTTGGGCATGGCCTCTCATGACTTGTGCAATGGCTGTGCGCTCTTCCGGTGTTTCCCCCTTCATCTTAAGGGCCAAGAGAAGAGAAGCAATCTGCGCTTCTGTTACACGCCCAGTTACGATACGCTCGATGACATCCGTCATTTCCACACCTGATAAATTTTCAAATTTTGCTAGTTTTTCAATAATCTCTTTCATCCTAGTTTCCTCACTTTACAACCTTCTCGATAAAATTCCGAATAGAAGACAAGCCATCTGGCGTTCCGATACTTTCTGGATGGTACTGGAAGCCATAAATCGGCAGGGTTTTGTGTTGAATTCCCATAATAGCTTGGTCATCAGTCGAACGAGCTGTCACTTCAAAGTCTTCTGGCATTTCTTCAACCAAAATACTGTGATAACGCATGACTGGACGACCATCCTCAATACCTTGATACAAAACAGATGGCACTTCAAAGCTGATATGGCTCTGTTTCCCATGCATGACTTTTGGAGCCAAACCTAACTTCCCACCAAAGACTTCTGCGATGGCTTGGTGACCCAAACAAATCCCTAGAATTGGCTTCTTACCTGCAAAGTCACGAATCATGTCTTCCATCTTTCCAGCATCAACTGGCCAACCAGGACCAGGAGAAAAGACCAGGCCATCTGCTTTTTCAGCTTCTTCATACAGCTTGGGATCATCATTTCTCAAGACCTGCACTTCTGCAAAATTCCCAATGTATTGAGCCAAGTTATAGGTAAAAGAATCATAGTTGTCAATCAATATAATCATGGTCTTAGTTCTCCAATTCTAGTCATAGATTTAGCCTTGTTAATGGTTTCTTGGTATTCGTTTTGGGCGATAGAGTCATAGACAATCCCTGCCCCAGCCTGCACATAAGCTGTTTGATTTTTGAGAATCATAGTTCGAATGGCGATGGCGAAGTCCATATCACCCGTCGCAGACAAGTAGCCGATTGCTCCTGCGTATACACCACGTTTTTCTGTTTCCAGTTCATAGATCCGTCTCATGGCCCGAATCTTTGGAGCTCCTGAAACTGTTCCAGCTGGAAGTGTAGCTTTCAAGGCATCCATGGCAGTGAGTTCTGGAAGCAAACGTCCCTTGACCACGCTGGTCAAATGCATAACATAGCGGAAGAGCTCCACTTCCATATACTTGGTGACTTGGACACTGGCCGTTTCAGAGATGCGGCCAATATCATTACGCCCCAAGTCTACCAACATCCGATGTTCTGCTGTTTCCTTCTCATCAGAAAGCAGGTCTGTCGCCAAGGCCTTGTCCTCTTCATCCGTAGCCCCTCTTGGTCGCGTACCGGCAATCGGATTGGTTGTTACAACGCCATTTTTAACAGAAACCAAACTTTCAGGACTAGCACCGATGATTTGATAATCCCCAAAGTCATAAAAATAGAGGTAATTGGATGGATTAGTCACGCGAAGATTTCTGTAGAAGTCAAATGGATTTCCAGTAACTTCTGCTGAAAAACGCTGGCTGAGCACGCATTGGAACATATCACCATTACGAATCAAGTCGCGAGCTGTTTCCACCATTTCCTCAAACTTCTGAGGAGCGATATGCGGTTTGAAGTTCAGCGGAGATAAATCCAAGTCTTCAAATTCATTTGGAGCAGGGATGCGTAATTCCTCAAGCACTTGATTCAAGGCTTTTTCCAAGTCTTCTTGACTACGCTCGCTGTAAAGAGCATCCTCGATAACATGAATTTTTTCCTTCTTGTGGTCAAAGACCATATAACTCTCATAGACAAAGAAATGCATGTCTGGCGTCCCAATGGTATCCTCAGGGATTTGACCGATTTCCTCATAGAGCGAAATCATATCGTAACCAACAAAACCAATGGCTCCTCCACCAAAAGGTAGGTCTGAATGGTGCTGGCTCTTATGTGTCACTTCATAAAGGAAATCCAAGGGATCCCGATCAATCACTTGACCATTTTGATAGAGAACTCCATTTTCAAACTGAATCTCAAAAACAGGATTATAGGCTAGGATAGAAAAACGAGCTGTTTCCTTGTCTCTCGGAATACTCTCTAAGATAACCTTGTGTTGCCCCTTTAGGCGCATATAAGCCAAGATTGGTGATAAGACATCTCCATGAATGATTCGTTCCATTGTAATTTCCCTTTCAGTTCCTTATTTTTAATTTTTTATCTTTTTCTATTTCCCTTAAATAGTGCGGACGGGAGCAACTTTCTCCGAAATTTCATCCCTAATTTTTGAGCCATGTGTCTCAAAAATTCCGTCCTAGAGAAGCATCTTTGCTTCTCTAGGATACCACTATGGCGGGAAATAGTGGTTTAATGCTCACTTCGTTCGCAAATATTTTATAGAAATCTATCTAGTGATGAAGCATAATTTAAAACTGATAGCCATATCTACGATAAATATATAAAAATCCCCACGCAAAATAACTTGCGTGAGGACGAAATTCGCGGTGCCACCTCAATTATAGGATTTCTCCTATCTCTCATTCCTGTCTCAGAAACCTCCTGTAACAGGCTGTGCGATAAAGGGCACTCCCTTGAGAATTATGTTTTCTTCTCTTGTTTCAGATGGACCCAACCTTACAGCTTTCTCTGCTTGTTTCCAGCAACCACAAGCTCTCTGTGAGAGAAAGGACTGTAATTTTTCCATCTCTTATTTTTTATCTTCTAGGTAGTCTGCAATCGCAGCTACGTCCTTGTCTCCACGACCAGAGACATTGATGATGATAATCTCATCTTTACTTAGTTTCGGTGCACGTTTAACCGCTTCTGCGATAGCATGCGAACTTTCAATCGCTGGGATAATCCCTTCTGTCTTGCTGAGAAGGAGCAAGGCTTGAACAGCTTCTTCGTCTGTCGCTGCTACGTATGCTACACGGCCAGAATCTTTAAAGTAGGCGTGTTCTGGACCAACCCCTGGATAGTCCAATCCAGCTGAGATAGAGTAAACTGGAGCTAGCTCTCCATCTTCCTTAAAGACTGCATAGGTCTTCATACCATCGACAATTCCGACACTACCTTTTGTCATAGTGGCTGCGTGCTTGTCAGTATCAAGTCCGTGACCGGCAGCTTCAACCCCAACCAATTTGACTTCTTCATCAGCCACATACTGCGAAAAAGCACCGATGGCATTGGAACCACCACCTACACAGGCAATGACGTAGTCTGGTAAACGGCCTTCTTTTTCTAAGATTTGACGACGAGACTCTTCACTGATGACCTTTTGGAATTCATGAACAATTGTAGGATAAGGATGAGGGCCTACAGCAGATCCCAAAACGTAGAAGGCTTCAAGGTCATTCATCCATGCTCCAAAGGCTGCATCGACCGCATCCTTGAGAGTTCGTGTCCCTGTTTCAACCGCGTGAACGGTCGCTCCCATCATCTCCATGCGGAAGACATTGAGACGTTGACGCTCCACATCCTCCGCTCCCATGTAGACATCACAAGCCATACCAAACTTGGCTGCAGCCGCGGCTGTCGCAACACCGTGCTGACCAGCTCCTGTTTCCGCAATCACTCGTTTTTTGCCCATACGTTTGGCAAGAAGGATTTGCCCTAAAACGTTGTTGAGTTTGTGGGAACCCAGATGGTTCAGGTCTTCGCGCTTGAGATAAATCTTAGCCCCACCTAGATGGTCTGTCAAACTTTCCGCAAAATAAAGCGGTGTTTCGCGACCTGAATAATCCTTCAAGTAATGGCGAAATTCTGCCAAAAACTCTGGATCATCCTTGTATTTATCAAATGTAACTTCTAACTCATCCAACAAAGCCTGAATCGGCTCCGGTACAAAACTACCACCAAATTGTCCAAAATAACCTTTAGTTGTCATAAAATTTTTCCTCTTTCAGTATTAATTTCAAGATATGAAAAAAGCCCACACACGGAATCGACTTCCGTGTGAGGGCGTTGGTAACGCGGTGCCACCTCAATTATAAAGGGACTATCCCCCTTTACATCTCTACCTTGTCTAACAACAAGTTGCACTGTAAGGTGTGCGCACCGAATTTTCATTGTTTCAAATTCATTTTTAAAATCAGCCCACTTTCACTACTTCCAACCACCTGTTCACAATCAACACAGGCTCCCTGAAGATCAAAAATAACTACTTTTCTGATTTATTGAGAATATTATATGTTATTGTTCTATCTTTGTCAAGATTTTTTTATGATTTTTTTCCAGAACCAAGGATTTCTTCGGAAATTCTCACCAAAGTCTTAACGATATAGTCTACTTCTTCATCGCTTAATTTAGTGTGAAGAGGAAGCGTAATTTCATTTTCAAAGAAGGCATAGGCTCTTGGATAATCTGCCATATCAAAGCCAATATTCTTATAGGCTGTCAAGAGCGGAAGCGGTTTATAGTGAACATTACTTGCAATTCCTGCTTTGGCCAATTCTTGAATGATAAGGTTGCGTTCTTCTAAACTTGCTCCTTCTACATGGGTGATGTAGAGGTGGCGTGAAGATTCGACAGTATCAGTCTTGTGTGCAAGTGGGTGAATACGAGTACCCGCAAAACCACAATCATAGCGGTCCACGATGTCCTTACGACGTTGTAGCAAAGTTGGGTAACGATCCAATTGTACCAAACCAATAGAAGCCATGATATCCGTCATGTTGCACTTGTAGGCCGGCGTTACGATATCGTATTCCCATGAACCCAATTGCATCTTAGCAAGGGCATCTTTGGTTTGACCATGAAGGGAAAGGATTTGGAATTCCTTGTACATTTCTTCGTTATCAATCGCTGGATTGGCTTTCCAAGTCGCACTTCCTCCCTCAGCTGTTGTAAAGTTCTTAACAGCATGGAAAGAGAAGGAAGTGAAGTCAGCGATAGAACCAGCTGGTTGTCCTTTGTAAGTAGATCCCAAAGCATGGGCACTGTCAGAGACAATGACAATACGGTTAAAGGCCTTTTGCCACTTGCTAGCAGCTGTAAAGAGATCACGTTTTTTCTCCACGACTTGGAACAAACGGTCATAGTCGCAAACAATTCCTGCAAGCTCTACTGGAATAATCACCTTGGTTTTTTCAGTGATAGCTTGCTCAAGCAGGTCATAGTCCATCTCAAAAGTATCTGCTTGGATATCCACCATGACAGGTGTTGCTCCTACGTGTGTGATCACACTACATGAAGCTGTATAGGTCATGGCTGGAACGATGACTTCATCACCTGGTCCCACTTCAAGCACACGCAAAATCAACTCAAGAGCGGCGGTCGCAGAGTTGAGGCAGACAGTCTTAGGTGTCTGTGTGTATTGAGACAAGCGACGCTCCAGTTCTTTTGTCTTCGGACCTGTTGTGATCCAACCAGAACGCAGGGTATCTGCTACTTCAGCAATTTCAGCTTCGGTAATATCAGGTGGTGAAAATGGAATATTGTAATTTGGCATTGATTTGCTCCTTTTATCTGTACTCATTTTCTCATGACTACTTTATTTTAGCACTTCAAACACGGTTTGAAACATGATTTTGATGTCTCCAAGGAAACTAAACTCTCGGAGATAGGCGAGGTTATAGCGCATCTTCTCAGGAAGGACGTGCTCTACATAGGCCTGATCAACCGTTAGGCCTTTCTCCGTCATTTGACTGATGATGGTGTCTTCATCCTTGTAGTTGATGCTGGCTGGAGAGGTGATTCCTGCTGGCAAGAGCAAGGTCGCCATCATTTCAGGGCTATACTGCTCGGTGTAACGTGGTACCTCAGGTCGTGTGCCTACAAAGGACATCTCACCTTTAAGGACATTGACTAGCTGAGGCAGTTCATCCAAGCGCACACGACGAATGAAATTCCCAACCTTGGTAATGCGACTATCGTTAGCAGAAGTCACCAGACTTCCTTTTTTATCCGCATCCGTCACCATAGTACGGAACTTCCAAATCTTGAACGGACGGTTGTACTGGGTCACGCGCTCTTGCTTGTAAATGACAGGTCCCTTGCTATCCAACTTGATCCAAATGCTCAAGATAAGAAAGATGGGAGAAGTCAAAAGTAGCAAAAACAGGGCCAGAACCCAATCCAGGCAACGCTTGAAAACCAGCGAACCCTTCCTTTTAGAGACAAGCTGGTAGTAAGACTCAACCTCGCTTGATTGCATTTCCACGGGCAAGTCTTCCCATTTCAGCATGCTGTTTCTCCTTTGTTTTTATTATACTATTTGTCAACATTTTTCATTATACCACAAAATGGAAAAGGCGGTGCAAGAAATCTGTGATTTGAAGAATTTCCTTCTTATACTCAATGAAAATCATAGTGCAGCTTTGAGGTTGCAGATAAAGCTGACATGGTCTGAAGAGATTTTCAAAGAGTATTAGGACATGGCCCCTGCCTGCAAGCTATACATCTTGTGATAGGTTCCTCCCAAGGCCAAGAGTTCCTCATGGGTTCCACTCTCGATGATGCGTCCCTTGTCCAAGACATAGATGCAGTTGGCGTCCTGGATGGTCGAAAGGCGGTGGGCGATAGCAATGGTTGTCCGCCCCTTTCTCATCTTAGCTAGGGAATCTTGAACCAAACTTTCTGTTTCAGAGTCAATATTGGCTGTCGCTTCATCCAAAATCAAGATTTTAGGCTGACTTGCGACTGTTCTGGCAAAGGCAAGAAGCTGACGCTGTCCAGTAGAAAAGCTCGAACCACGCTCAGACACAGGTGCATCATAACCCTGCGGAAGCTCCTGAATAAAGGAATCTGCATCCACAAAGACAGCTGCATCCTTTACTTGCTCATCACTAATCTCTTGATACATGGCGATATTGGACTTGATAGTCCCGTGATAGAGGAAGGGATCCTGCAAGACCAGACCGATGTTCTTTCTCAGTTCTTCCTGGCTGTAGTTTCGGATATCCACATCATCCAAGAGAACTCTCCCTGACTGAAATTCATAAAAACGCATGAGGACATTGATAATGGAAGATTTCCCTGAACCTGTATGTCCTACAAAGGCAATGGTTTCGCCCTTGTTAACTGAAAAGGAAATATCATCCAGAATCTGGTGCTTACCATCATAAGAGAAACACACATGTTCAAAACGGATATTGCCCTCTTGGACTTTGGCTTGCTCATCTTCTTGAAGAGGCTCATAGGTCCTCTCATCAATCAAGGCAAAGACACGGCCTGCAGATACCATGGACGTTTGAAGGGTTGAAAAGTTTTGCGTCACCTCAATCAGAGGATCAAAGAGACGATTGATATACTGGATAAAGGCATACATGGTTCCTGCTGTTATTCCCAGATAAAGCCCACGGTAGCCAAAATAGGCCATCAAAACAGCGTAGCCTAGAAGTTTCAACAAACTCATGGCAGGACGTAAAAAGAGGGCATCCAAGGCGACAGAGCGGTTGGCACAGACCAAGTGTTCTTGGTTGATTTCATCAAATTCTGCCTTCAGACGCTTCTCTTGATTAAAGGCCTGGATAATCCTGATTCCCTCGATATTCTCTGCCAGCTTACTATTGATATCTGACAAGAGACTTCTGGTTTTCTCGATGATTTTCACTGACTTTTTCCGGTAGAGATTGACCAAAAGGAAAATCAAGGGAAGAAAGAGCAAGACTAAAGCTGTCAAACGAAAATCCAGCACCAACATGGTATAGAGAGTTGTCAGAAAGATGAAGACTGCTGAAATAAAGCTGGATAAAATCCCTGAAAACATATCACTGATGGTCTCGGTATCATTGGTCAAACGAGAGACGATGGAACCTGCTGGCGTCTTGTCAAAATAAGACATGCCCTGCTTCTCCATATTGGCAAAGGCATCGCGACGAATATCCCTTACAATACTGTAGGACACCCGCGCAAAGAGAAGATTGCCGACATACTGAACCAGAGTTTGCAGGATATAGAGGCCATAGTAGGTTAATAAAACTGTAATAGCAAACTGATTGAGATTGCTGAGGTACTGGTCGATAAAGTGGGAAGCCACAAGGGGAATGACACTTTTAATGACTGTCGTCGCGAGGAGAAAACTGAGTGCCAAAAAGGTCAGGAATCCATAGGGCTTGAGATAGGACATCAAGCGCTTCAATACAGTCCATTGTTCTTGTTTATTCTGCATCTTCTTCTCCTTTCATTTCCAGCTGCTGAGACTGGTAGGTTTGGGCATACCAGCCATCCAGGGCAAGCAGGTCTTCGTGTGTGCCCCGTTCGATAATTTGACCATTTTGCAGAACCAAGATCAAATCTGCATGGACGACTGCACTGAGACGATGGGCTGTGATGATAGTTGTCTTATCCTTCCTCGTTTCCTTGAGGTTGTCGATAATGGCATACTCTGTCTTGGCATCCACGGCGGACAAGGAATCATCTAAAATCAAGATATCAGGGTCTAAAATCATAGCCCGACTCATAGCTAGGCGCTGCTTTTGACCCCCTGAAAGACTGACCCCTTTTTCACCGATAACTGTATCAAATCCTTGAGGCATGTCTACAATATCTTGGTAAACTTGAGCTAGTTTAGTCGCTTCCTCGACCGCTGAAAGGGGCAAATTAGGATTGCCGAAGCGGATATTGTCTAAGATAGAGGTCGCAAAGAGGAACTGGTCCTGAGGGACATAGCCCATGAGACCACGAAGGTCTGTCAGACGATAATCCCGAATATCGTGACTGTTTAGATAAATAGCTCCCTTATCCACATCGTATTCACGCAAAAGGAGCTTAATCAAGGATGTTTTCCCAGAGCCTGTCTGCCCGACCAAGCCAAGAGTTTCCCCTTTTTCCAAACTAAAGTGAATATCCGTCAGTGTCTCCTCATTTTCAAAGGCAAAGCTGTCAATGTCATATTCCAAACGTCCATTTTCAATACTATCCAGAGGAAATTCAGGGTCTTTTACAGGTGATTCCTGAGACAAAAGATCCTCAATTCGCTGATAGGACACCTTCCCTCGCTGAGTAATATTAAAGAGGAAGCCAATGGCCATAAGAGGCCAGACCAACATATCCAAGTAGCTGATAAAGGTAACCAGATTTCCAACCGTAATCTGCCCCTCCTGAACCATTAAGGAACCGACTAAGAGCGTTAAAACATAGGATGAACCAACAAACAAGAGAACCATGGGGTCAAAGAGACTGTCGTATTTCATGGTTTGGAGATTCTTTTGGAAGGTCAATTCATTGACCGCTTGAAAGGACTTCAACTCATCCGCCTGATAACCGAAAGACTTGGTCACCTTGATACCTGATACAGACTCCTGCACCTTGTTATTGAGTTCAGAAAAGACAGCTTGAGATTCGCCAAAGGCCTTGTGGGTCTTTCTCCCTAGACGACTGGTCGCATAAGCCATGAAAGGCAAGGGAAGAATGGCAACCAAGGTCATTTGCCATGAAATGCTAAAGAGCATGGTCAGCAAAGTCACCAAAGCCGTGATAGAGGCATCCACTGCTGACATGACTCCGCCACCTGCGAGACGAGTTAAGGCATTGATATCATTTGTAGCATGTGCCATCAGGTCCCCCGTCCGATAGGTCTGATAAAAAGCTGGAGACATTTTTGTGAAATGCTCAAATAAGCGAGACCGCATAATCTGTCCCAAACGGTAGGAAGTCCCGAGGATATACATACGCCAAACATAACGCAGATAGTACATCCCAAAGGCCGCAAGCAGCAAGTAAAATAGGTCAAGAAGCAGGCCCTGCTGGCTTAATTGCCCCGAAGTGATGGCATCAATGACTCTCCCCATGACCATGGGGGGAATAAGGTTGAGGACGGAAACCAAGACCAAGGCCACAATTCCGACTAAATAACGGCGCTTTTCCAACTTGAAAAACCACCAGAGTTTTTGAATAATGGACATAAAATCCCTTTCTGATTGCAAATGGAAACCTGAGGCCAAGACTCAATGAAAATCAAAGAGCAAACTAGGAAACTAGCCGCAGGCTGCTCAAAGCACTGCTTTGAGGTTGTAGATAGAACTGACGAAGTCAGTAACCTACATACGGCAAGGCGACGTTGACGCAGTTTGAATTTGATTTTTGAAGAGTACAAGACCCCAGGTTTTTCTTATTCATAAGTTACGACTGAGACGACACCCTTGTCATACTCAGCGATAAAGATATTGGCCACATTGTCATACCCTTGTTTGCTGAGGTTATCAAGCAACCATTCTTCGCTCCGACCAATGGTCTCCAAAATTTCAACTTGGATAACACCGTCTGTGACAACAGGATACTTGGGATTCTCATCTCCCATTTGGACTACGATGAGTTGACCATTCTGCTCCTGCATAGCGCGTTTGACTTGTTTCATTTGGAAAATTCCCTGGCTACGGAGCTTAAGTGCTACGTCCGCTGCTGATAAACCAACTGAACGGCAGGCTTCTGGATCAATCTTCCCATTTTTGATGAGCAGGGTTGGCTTCCCATCAATCAAACGTTTCACAAAGTGAACATTATTATTCAGCCATTTGAGAGTCAAGACCAGAATGGTCCACATAATCAGGATAACTGCATACTGAAGGATACTGATGGAGCTATTGTAAATCACCCCACCGATGATCCCCCCGAGTACATAGTTCTGAATTTGATCTATCGCTGAGTTAGGCGCTAGGTTGCCCTTTCCTGTCACATTAATCACGAAAACCAGAGAAAAGAGACCCAGGGCTAGTTTGATTAAAATTTCCATATAATTGAGTGTCATTTATTCACCTCCACCAGTTCAATTGCATCTGTTTTATGCAATTCCACTTTCTCTAGCAGGTACTTGTCTGGCTCACTTCCGTTCAAGGCACGGTAATAGCGATCTCCTACCTTGATAAGTGCGCCATCAGTGTCGGCAGAAGTATTGACATAAACCTCTGACTTGTCTACTCCCAATTCTTTGGAAACAAGCTCGATGAAATGAAGTGAAGCTTGAAATTTATTATTAGATACTTGATTGTTTTGATAAGTTGTGATGCTGACCAAAAGGAGAGCTAATAAGGTCAAAGCTGAAATCATGACCAACTCACGAAATTTGGTCCCCTTTTTATCATGATAAGCCTTGAAAGCTAAAAATCCTGTCACAGCTAATAGGACAATCCCTAAACCAATCATGATGCCATTTTGCTGACCGATTTGGCTGAGGACATAGTCATAAGAATAGAATTTCATGTATTTTCACTCCCTTTCATAAAATCATTCTTAATTATAAACGAAAGAGGGTGATTTTTCAAACCATACGTTGGGGAAATGCGCCTTTTTTTGGTATAATATAGTCTGTAATCAGAATGAAAAAGGTAACTTTATGAAACTCATCTCATGGAATATTGATTCCCTCAATGCAGCCCTAACGAGTGACTCAGCACGCGCCAAATTGTCCCAAGAAGTCCTACAAACCCTTGTGGCAGAAAATGCTGATATCATTGCTATACAAGAAACCAAACTTTCTGCCAAGGGTCCTACAAAGAAACACTTGGAAATTTTAGAGGAACTCTTCCCAGGCTACGAAAATACGTGGCGCTCTTCCCAAGAACCTGCCCGTAAAGGCTATGCTGGTACTATGTTCCTCTATAAGAAAGAACTTACGCCTACTATCAGCTTCCCAGAAATCGGTGCCCCTTCTACCATGGACTTGGAAGGTCGCATCATCACCTTGGAATTTGATGAATTTTTCGTAACCCAAGTTTACACTCCAAACGCTGGTGATGGTCTCAAACGCTTGGAAGAACGCCAAGTCTGGGATGTCAAATATGCTGAATATTTGGCTGAACTAGACAAAGAAAAACCAGTCCTTGCGACCGGTGACTATAACGTAGCCCACAATGAAATCGACCTTGCAAATCCTGCCAGCAACCGCCATTCACCTGGATTTACCGATGAGGAACGTGCTGGATTTACCAACCTTTTGGCAACTGGATTTACAGATACTTTCCGTCATGTTCATGGCGATGTTCCAGAACGCTACACTTGGTGGGCACAACGCAGCAAGACTTCTAAAATCAACAATACAGGCTGGAGAATCGACTACTGGCTCACAAGTAACCGCATCGCTGACAAAGTAACTAAGTCTGATATGATTGACTCTGGTGCGCGCCAAGACCACACACCCATTGTCATGGAGATTGAGCTCTAAGGAGAAAGCTAATGGACTATCAAGCTGTCATTCCTGAATTTGTAGTATCTGACCTCGAAAAGTCACGCCACTTCTACTGCGACTTGCTGGGATTTTCTGTCGAATACGAGCGTCCAGAGGAGAAATTTCTCTTCCTCTCGCTTGAAGACTGCCAACTTATGCTAGAAGAAGGCAGCACAGAAGAATTAGCCCAACTAACCTATCCTTTCGGGCGCGGTGTCAATATTTCCTTTGGTATTGAAGATGTCCCTCAGCTCCACCAAAAACTGCTGGAGGCCAACTATCCTATTTATCGTCCTTTGACTAAGAGAACATTTCGTGTTGGGGATCACTACATCTATCCTCACGAATTTGCAGTCTTGGATCCAGATGGTTATTTTCTAAGATTTAGTGAATAGAATAATCGAAGGCTACAATACTATCTAGCATTGCAGCCTTTTATTCGTTCGCTTTTATGGTCTATTTGCTAACAAAATATTTGATTTATAAAGCTAATTGGTGTAAAATAAAAACATTGGCAACAGCCTATTTAAAATTGAATATCATTTTACTTGTTTATGTCGTGAATTGGCACGACGTTTCTACAAGGTGCCAGAACACCTAACAATGAGTATGTCAGCTGAAGGTATGGTTTTGGCCATGCCTATTTTGGGGACTTACTTAGGGGATTAAGTAGGTCCTTTTTCTATTACTATAGTAGAAACTCTAGACAAGCAAATGAAGCATCTTTTAGACTTTAGGAGGTATTATGAAATTATTAGAAGAGCGCATCCTCAAGGATGGGCATATCTTGGGTGACAACATCCTCAAGGTAGATTCCTTTTTAACCCATCAAGTTGACTTTAGCTTGATGCGAGAGATTGGTAAGGTATTTGCGGAAAAATTCGCTGCTGCTGGCATTACCAAAGTTGTAACCATTGAAGCGTCAGGCATTGCCCCAGCCGTTTTTACAGCTGAAGCCTTAGATGTCCCCATGATTTTCGCCAAGAAAGCTAAAAACATCACCATGAATGAAGGAATCTTAACTGCCCAAGTCTACTCCTTTACCAAGCAGGTGACCAGCACCGTTTCCATCGCTGGAAAATTCCTCTCACCTGAGGACAAGGTCTTGATTATCGATGATTTCCTAGCAAATGGACAAGCTGCCAAAGGCTTGATCCAAATCATCGAACAAGCTGGAGCAAAAGTTGAAGCGATTGGCATCGTAATTGAAAAATCTTTCCAAGATGGTCGTGATTTGCTTGAAAAAGCAGGATATCCAGTCCTATCACTGGCTCGCTTGGATCGTTTTGAAAATGGTCAGGTCGTATTTAAGGAGGCAGATCTCTAATGCAAAAACAAGAAAAACACTCGCAAGCAGCCGTTCTTGGCTTGCAGCACTTACTAGCCATGTACTCAGGTTCTATCCTGGTTCCTATCATGATTGCGACAGCTCTTGGCTATTCAGCTGAGCAATTGACCTACCTAATCTCCACAGATATCTTCATGTGTGGGGTGGCCACCTTCCTCCAACTCCAACTCAACAAATACTTTGGGATTGGACTACCCGTCGTTCTCGGAGTTGCCTTCCAATCCGTCGCTCCTTTAATTATGATTGGACAAAGTCACGGTAGCGGAGCTATGTTTGGTGCCCTTATCGTTTCAGGGATTTATGTGGTTCTGATTTCAGGCATTTTCTCAAAAGTTGCCAATCTCTTCCCATCTATCGTAACAGGCTCTGTCATTACCACGATTGGTTTAACCTTGATTCCTGTCGCTATTGGAAATATGGGAAATAACGTCCCAGAGCCAACTGGTCAAAGTCTTTTGCTTGCAGCCATCACTGTTCTAATTATCCTCTTGATCAACATCTTTACCAAAGGATTTATCAAGTCTATCTCCATTTTGATTGGTCTGGTTGTTGGAACTGCCATTGCTGCTACTATGGGCTTGGTGGACTTCTCTCCTGTTGCGGCAGCACCGCTTGTCCATGTCCCAACTCCACTCTACTTTGGGATGCCAACCTTTGAAATCTCATCTATTGTCATGATGTGTATCATCGCAACGGTGTCTATGGTTGAGTCGACTGGTGTTTACCTAGCATTGTCTGATATCACGACAGACCCAATCGATAGCACGCGCCTGCGTAACGGTTACCGTGCAGAAGGTTTAGCCGTACTTCTCGGAGGAATCTTTAACACCTTCCCTTACACAGGATTTTCACAAAACGTTGGTTTGGTCAAATTATCAGGTATCAAAACCCGTCTGCCAATCTACTACGCAGCTGGTTTCCTAGTTCTCCTTGGACTCCTTCCTAAGTTTGGAGCCCTTGCCCAAATCATTCCGAGTCCTGTTCTCGGTGGTGCCATGCTGGTGATGTTTGGATTTGTTTCCCTTCAAGGGATGCAAATCCTAGCGCGCGTTGATTTTGCTAACAATGAACACAACTTCCTTATCGCAGCTGTCTCAATCGCTGCAGGTGTAGGTCTGAATAACAGCAATCTCTTCGTCAGCATGCCAACAGCCTTCCAAATGTTCTTCTCAAACGGAATCGTCGTAGCCAGCCTACTCGCCATTGTACTCAATGCCGCACTAAATCGGAAAAAGAAATAAAAAGAAATTAAAAAGCGGTTGTCAACTTTCGTTGAAGACCGCTTTTTTGTAGACTACTTGTTTTAGTAAGTATACTTTTTATTCTAACTTATATAATTTCTTTAGACAGATCGCTATAATATTCACTCTTTAATAATGGACTTTCTATGTTAACCTGATTAACTTTCGAATCAACATATTTCAAATTATCTCTAATAATCGAAAAGAACGTTTGACTTTTTAAACTTAGAAATTTTGCATTTATTGCGTCGAACATTTTTTTCAAAACCTTTTTATCAGTTTCATTTTTTACGAATGAATCAATAGCAAATGGCAGACTTGTGATAGATTTACTATCAACCAAGTTCATATAAACGAGAAAAATTACCAATAAATCTTTATTTAAATTTGTTCCACTGCCCTCTAACTTATCAAAATTACGGAATTTTTTATCTGTGATACCTGTTGAACCAATTAGAATTGAAAGTTCATTTTTAAGTGCTTCATACTCTCCTTCAATTGTTTTCGCTCTCTGATTAAGCTCTTTTTTGAGCATCCTTATTTCTTTTGTAATGTCACCAATCAATTTGTCAAGATTTGATTTTTCCAAAGTTTCTTGAATCTCTAACTTTTTTAGTTCAGATAAAACATTTTGATTCACATACTCATCAATATCAGATAATTGTCTCAGTTCAGTTAAACGTTCATGATATTGATTAAACTGTTCTTGTAGGTGTTTTATATCTTCTTCTTTTTCTTGAACTATTCTTTTAGATTTCATAATTTGCTGAGAAATACTATCTATTCGACTCTTGATTGCAAGTTCATTGTCTTCCAGTTCTAAACGTGTTAGGGATTGTTGTCTAGTTAAGATAGAATGGCAATAAACACATTCATGTCTAATTTCAGAAAATCTCTCCTTAATCTTACTTGATAACTTTTTGAGCTCTTCTAAATCTTGATTTAATATATCAAGTTTTATCTTTTCTTTAGATAATTCCCCAGTCTTATCGGTAATTTTTATAGAAAACTTATCTGTTTCGGTAATATAAAAATCTAATTCTTTTTGTAGGTCTTTGAAATCTTTAGGAACTGTCTCAGTAATTTTATTTTTAGTACGGTATGTTTTATATACCGATTGAACCTGATTGATTCTTCCATTTACTAACTCTAATTGCCTTAAATACTCATTTTTTTTACTTTCTTTATCAACGATTTGACTATCAGAGATGCCTAAATAATAATCAAAAACATTTTTGGGAAAATCATTTGATTTATACCGTCCTAAACTTTCAAATGAATCTTTAAATAATTTACCATCCCATGCTTTATCCTGATCAATATACATTGGACTAAAAAGGGCTTCAACAGAAGCTAAACTTGCTTTATCGCTGCTTTTGTTGACTAATTCCAGCCTCATTTTAAGTTTCTCTTGAAACCACAAATAGTATTCTGCAAAGTTTTCAAACAGTTTGACTTCATTATTATCTAAAACAGAAATCACTTTATTATGTCTCTTGATCAAAAATTCATTACCATCAATAAAAACTTCTAATTGGAAAATAAAATTGTCCGCATTCCAACCCCTGGGAAATGATTTGAGGTTTGCTCCTAAGGCATAGTAAATTGATTTAACTAGACTAGACTTCCCTTCACCATTCGTACTACTAACTATTAGGTTTGCTGAATTAGAAAATACAAATTTGTTCGCTTTTTCGTTCTCGTAATCTGCTATTAAAAGACTTTTTATGGTCATCTTACTCATTAGCAATTCCCTCCAAAATATCGCAATACGCCGATATTCCTACAGCATATCTACTGTTTTCTGATAATGTTTCCATTTCAGGTAACATAAATGTTTTAGGTATTAATGTTGTTACCGATTCATTTTCTAAACTATTTTCATCACTGTTCAAAAAATTGACGACAGATTTTTTAGCAGTTATATATTCTAATATAATCTTTTTTTCTTCTTTCTTTATTTTCTCATTCTTAATTTCAGTAAAACCAAATTTATCAAGTTCTTTATCAAATCGTGCCTTTGCAGTTACTTTTTGTAAGATTAAATTTAGCTCTTCTGATGTAATCTTTTTGAGTTCTTTATCTGCAATCGTATGCACTTCTTTTTCAGATTTTTGGACAATTTGCTGCAATAATTCGTTAATAATTACATCATCTCTATTATCAATAGAGACCCTTTGATTTGCCATCTCTCCCTTTAAAAATGTTTTAGCATCGATAATGTTATTATCAAAAGCAGTTTTTACCAAAGCAAAATTATCTACCCTCGGATTATTAACTTCCTTCTTTTGATTATCAGATAACAGCCATGAACTAGAAAAAAGTTCTTCTGTATCTAGCTGTTCTTGCATTTCTTTTAAATCGCTTTCTTTAAAATTATATACTACAATTTTATAAATAGAATCGTTTGTCCCTGAAGAAAGATTCTTTTCAAAGATAGAAGGTCGTTCCTTTGTTTCTTGTAATAACTTTTTGAGACTCATGTTTTTCTGACCTTTGACCTGTATATAAGCATGATAGCTATCATCATAAGTAACTTCAAAATCCTCATCCGTCTCAACATATATTGAAAAATTGGACTTATTATAGTTTCTAATCGCAACTAAAGATATAACGCAATTTTGATAATTAAAGCCTTTTTGCGCAATTGATCCCCCATTATCTTTTACCATAAAATTTCTCCAACTTACTAAATATTTAAGTCAATAATTTCCGTACTACCAAACAACAAACTTCTTTGCTTATTTTTTATCCTCCAAGCATTACCATGATTCTTACCAGCATACTTGCCCGATGGAGTCGTATAGCCACGCCAGTCATATGTAATTGCGCCTGATTTTATCAAAGAAAGAAAAGTCATAAATTGTGGTGAGCGAGTTAACTCCGCTTCAATATACTTGAATTGACCTACTTCACCGTCCATTTTAGATTCAACTTTCACCCACAAAGTAGCCGGGTGTTTTTTATGCAATTCTTCCTCTAATGCTTTGAATGTCCAAAAAGCAGCTAAGATAGTCTTCTTATTTTCTTGTTTTCTCAATTCAACAATATTATCTCTATCATTAACTTCCAGATAAAAACCCTGATTATTTTGAGGATTTTCTTCTGAACCTATTGTAATATATAAACTCTTATATCCTAAATGCTTATCTGAATCATAACCATATAAGCGAGAAAATGCTGACACTCTACTTCTATCATTCGTTTCAAACTCTGCAACAGGTGTTCCTTCAAAATCTGGACGTAGGGTAAATAAGGTATCTAACGCTTTGGAGGATTTTGATTTTAGCTCAATAATTCCTTCAAAATCAGCTTCTTGACTGTTATTGGTTTTAATTCCCAAAAGTGACTCTAGAGTATCCCCGGCATCCTTCGGTGCAATCTTACCTACACCTTTTGAATTTCTATGAAAACCTTGTTTTGCTATGAGTCTGATCCGTGGAATCAATCTATTTAATGAATCTTCGACCTTATCTTGTCCAAATAGCTGTATGATAGTACTGTTTTGAGGAATACTTCTCGTCACATTAAATAGAGTAAGTTCTTTTCGATTGTCTACAGTAATATAGATTAAATCGTTAACATTGATTTGAGATGACCTAATGAACTCTCCCAATCCAGATATCCAAAATCGCTCATCGCCTCTTTTATTGGCTTTATAGAAACTTATTTTCACTTCATGTTGCTGGTCTTCCAATACAAGATTAGCCATTAAATAAACTTTGTCAGTCAATTTTTCGAAATCCAATAAATCATTATCTAACAACATTTTCCTTAAAAAACCATTTGCATCGATAATACTTTTACTTAACATAGTTTGCGTCAGTCTGATAACAGTATAATCATTAGAATTATACTTATGTATAGCGTTGATAACTTCTAATTCGTCGTCATATGGAATAAATTTCATTAGTTTTCTCCTCTCTTAAATAAATCAGCCAGCGAAACTCCCATTTCATCTGCAAGACTTTCTATTGTTGAAAAATAAATATCTGAATATTTACCATTTACAAGATTGCTTATAGTAGACTCTCTAACTCCATCTGAAGTACTCAATGAAAATTGATTCCATCTTCTCAAATATAGCTTGACATTTTGTATAAGAATATTTTGATATTCCTCCACAGAATTAGAAAAAAATTCTTTGGAAGCACTTATCTTGTCGGTTCTAATCAAAAGTTCTGGAAAATTGATTGATAAAGCATTAGCAATCACTACCAAGGTTGAAAGTTTAGGACTATAATTAGTATTTGGAGATAATAATTTGTTAATCGTCTGCCTGCTAAGTCCTGTCTTTTTCGATAACTCACTTTGCGATAGTTTACTCGAATAAAGTAATCGCTCAATATTTTCTTTGATATAACGCTCCATAACAATTCTCCAATTATCATTTTCTTTATTTTATAACTTCCAACATAAATAAAATTCATTTTAGTTTACATTTTCACTGGTTTTATCAAATGTTTAACGAATATCTATTATAGGGGAGTAACTCCTGGACTTTTCAATAATTTTCTGATATACTACTAAGGTAGCAAAAAACAAAATTCGAGGTAAATTATGCCCTATGCAATAGACTTATTCTGTGGCGCTGGAGGATTTAGCGAAGGAATCCTACAAGCTGGATTTGATATTATCTTCTCCAGCGATAAAAGCCCTATGGTAGAAGAAACATATACAAACCGACATCAACAATTAGGCTTAGTTGACGGGGTTGACACTCACTTTGAACTTGCTGATATAAAAGAACTTACTTCTGACAAAATATTTCAATCAATAAACTCATTGAAATATGGAAATATCTTTGAAAGAGGTTCTGTAGATGTTATTTTTGGTGGTCCTCCTTGTCAAGGCTTTAGCCGTCTAGGGAAAAGAGATTCTAAAGACCCTAGAAACATGCTCTTCCATGAATATTTGCGTATCATTAAAGACGTTATGCCGCGTTATGTCGTTATGGAAAACGTAACAGGTATTTTAGATATGCAGATGCTTGACTTTCCAAGCGTACTTGATGATAGAATTTACAAAGGACAGAATTTAGTTCAATCCATTCTTAGAAATGAGTTAGACGAGTTAGGATATACTCTACTTGATGTTCAGGTTCTAAATGCTGCAAACTTCGGTGTTCCACAACAAAGAAATCGAGTTGTATTTTTAGCATACCGTAACGATGTAACTCCTATCGAATATCCAGAAAGTGACAACGATATTCCAAGCGTTACTGTTTATGATGCTTTAGGTGATCTTTATGACGGGGAATTTGATTACGAAACAGATTATTCCGTACAAAGCCGATTAGGAAGAACTCCTAACACTGATGGACAACCTATTATAAATGCTAATCCGTTAAATATGGAATTCTCAAGACATGATGATATTGTCACACAACGATTTTCACTATATCAGCAAGGTGAGAACAGAGCAAAAGCTGCTAATAGGATCCAATTGGAAGGATTGGAATTACAAAGAGATTGCCCAAATCTATTCACAGAAAGTTTATTTCAACTTAATGGTAAAACAAACCAACCTATCATTCTAAAGCAACTAAAAAAACAAGATTTGCTTCAAGAAAATTTTCAATCTGAAAAATGGCTACAATTTACAAATCGCCAACTAGGTTTATTGTCTATGAATGATAATGACAACTTAAGAAAACACCATATTTTAAAATCACTTGCTCTTAGATTAAAAACATCATTTGAAGATGCAGAACTCTTTTGGAATGAAATCAAAAATCGGTTGAATACAGAAATCACTGAAAATCAATTTTCAAACATGTTGAGAAATGGAGAATTAACTCCTGCAGCAATTGAAGCAATCTTTACTAAAAAGAGTATTCGAGTTCGTCTTAACCAAGATACCGTTTCTCCAACCATGGTAACATTACCAGATGACTATATCCACCCATTTTTTAACCGTGTGTTGACTGTAAGAGAAATGGCGCGTCTACAATCATTTGACGATAGTTTTGTATTTCTAGGAAAGCGTACTACTGGGGGCGATAAGCGAGCAAAAGAAACACCTCAATTTACTCAGGTAGGTAACGCTGTCCCACCGTTGCTAGCTAAAGCAATTGCTGAACAAGTCATGATAGCAATAAATCAATAACAATATAGATAGAGGATTGGGGATTCTCCCAAAAATAAAATAGAACCATTAGTCCAAAAGTGTCATTCTGACCTTTACTGATAGTTCTATTTTTATGATAGTGTGTATACACTATCTGAACTCGCAAAGACCTGAAATCATATTTTTAGGTCAATTCTAAATTTCCCGTGCCAGACACGGTGGATGACATTGTCAGACCACCATTTCATCGGAAGAACACAATAAGAAAAAGAGGTACGAGCCTCTTTTTTGTTTATCTATATCCTCACCTGTCTGTCTTCTGACCGCTGGCCTGTGACAAACATGGTGAAGGTTGCTTTGCAGACATTTCTGCCTTCTTGATTGGTAATATCCACATCCACGACACAGGTTGTGCGACCTTGATGGACACATTCTCCTTTAATGGTCAGCACATCGTCGCGTTTTCCTGCCTTTAGGTAGTTGATAGAGGACTGGAGCGTCACTCCATCAAGCCCCAGCGAGATAACCACCAAACCACTAATTTGGTCACAAAGAGTAAAGAGATAGCCACCATGGGCATTGCCATAATAATTGAGCGACGAGTCCACTACTTTTGTCGTCACCACAACGTGACCATCTCTCATTTGTTCAATTTCGTAATTTTCAAAGGCAGATATAGCGTCAAAATGAAAATCTTTCATCGTTTCCTCCTGATAGTTCAAACGACACTATGATACTACTTTTTATAGAACTGTGCAAGGAGAAAGCTCCTAGTCTGGCAAAATTCCAACCTGCTCTACAAAGCGCATAAAGGCTGCCTGTCCTTGTTCCGTCTGCTTGTAAACCCCTGCATCCTCTAGAACGCGCGCAAAGATAGCACCCACAGAGTCCTTGACGATTTCAATGGCTTTTTCTTTATCTGCTAGATCTGGATGTTGGACTTTGAGCTGGTCTGCCCATTCCTGATGATAGTCTGCAACTGCTTCACCATCTCCTACAAGATAGCTAGCGACTTGCTCCACTTCTACCTTCAAACGAGGTGGCAAGATAGCCAAGCCCATGACCTCAATCAAGCCGATATTTTCCTTCTTGATATGTTGGACATCCTTGTGGGGATGATAGATGCCATCAGGATGCTCTGGCGATGTCTGATTGTCTCGCAAGACCAAGTCCAACTCAAACTGTCCATCGCGTTTACGAGCAATCGGTGTAATGGTATGGTGTGGTGTCCCGTCTGTTTCTGCCAAAATCTGCACTGTAGGATCTGAATACTGGCGCCATTCCTGTAAAATCTTGTCAGCCAAATTGATCAAATCTTCTTTTGAATCCGAAGTCAAACGTAGGACAGACATAGGCCACTTGACAATCCCAGCCTTGACCTGCTCAAATCCAGCAAATCGGAAAGTCTTTTGCAAGGGAGCCAATTCCATAGGAAATACGTGACGGCCTCCTTGATAGTGATCATGAGTCAGAATAGAGCCTCCCACGATTGGCAGGTCGGCATTCGAACCCGCAAAATATCCCGGAAATTGCTCTACAATCGCCAGCAGACGCTCAAAACTCTGACGACTAATCGCCATAGGTCGATGCTGACCATCTAAGAAGATACAGTGCTCATTAAAATAAGCATAGGGCGAATACTGGAAGCCCCACTCCTGACCCACCATTTCGAAACGGATAATGCGGTGATTGCTGCGAGCTGGATGATTAACCCGACCATGGTAGCCCTCGTTCTCTATACAAAGCTGACACTGGGGATAATTGCTAGCTTGCA
Organism: Streptococcus oralis; assembly: GCF_003943825.1. GTDB lineage: Bacteria > Bacillota > Bacilli > Lactobacillales > Streptococcaceae > Streptococcus > Streptococcus oralis_CD. The sequence continues at coordinate 24,831 of NZ_RJNJ01000004.1, read as the reverse complement.
CCAACTTGGCTGCTGCAATCTCTTTCGGATCCTTTTCAGGCTTAGAGAGGTTGATGGTGATCTCAAGTTCTCCGTAGTCAGATGGAACATGATAAGCAATATTTTTAGCAATGGCCTTGAGTTTGATGTAGTCATTTTTCTGACTGAGCTGGTAAAAATCCGCTATCGCCTGCTCAGGAGATTGGGCATAAGTTGCCCAGAAGTCACGATTGACCTGACTTGGACAAGGGGTTACCAAGTCCATCAGTTCAGCTCCGAGGATTTCGCGCGCAGTCTGACTATCCTCAATCGTATCTAATCGAACCGCCTCCTCGACCAGCTGGTCCTTGAGGTCAATCAATTCATCCAGATCAGTCTCAACTTCCAAAACACCTTCGCCCACTCGTGCTAAGACACGATTGGTTAGGTAGATTCGATCCATTTCCTCAAATGAACTTTCAGAAATGACATGTGTTACAAATTTATCTACTAAGGTCACTATAAAGCCTCCTTTTGACTAGTCAAGGATGCGAGTGCCACCTGCAACTTCAGCGATATAGAAGCTTGGAGCATATCCAACGACTTCCTCGTAGTGCTTGCCTACAGCTTCCTTAAAGGCCTCAACAGCATCTTTTTGCACCAAAGCAATAGCACAGCCACCAAAACCTGCTCCTGTCATACGAGCACCGAGAACACCTTCTTGGTCCCAAGCTGTGTGAACAAGGGTATCCAATTCCAAGCCAGTTACTTCATAATCATGCTCCAGAGAAACGTGTGACGCATTCATCAAGCGTCCAAATGTTTCCAAATCTCCTGCTTGAAGGGCTGCTTGAGCTTTAAGAGTACGTTGGTTTTCAAGCACAGCATGGCGAGCACGTTTTAAACGATTTTCGTCTTTAATCAAATAGCTGTATTGGTCAAAGGCCCACTCATCCAATTCACCCAAGGTCTGAATATCCAAGGCAACTTGCAATTCTTCTACTGCTTTTTCACACTCAGCACGACGTTCATTGTACTTAGAGTCCGCCAATTCACGGCGTTTATTGGTATTCATAATAACAACAACATTGTCCTTCAAATCAAGTGGCACCAAGTCATACTCCAAGGTGTTGGTATCTAGGTAAATAGCACGTTGGTCAGCCCCCATACCGATAGCAAACTGGTCCATGATACCAGAGTTGACTCCGATAAAGTTATTTTCTGTTTGTTTTCCGATTTTAACCAAATCCAAACGGTCTAGTTTTAAATCAAAGAGATGCTCTGCCACGACCCCTGTCAAGAGTTCCAATGATGCTGATGAAGACAAGCCAGCACCATTTGGGATATTCCCATAAACATAAAAATCAAACCCTTTGTCAATCACATGTCCAGCTTCTTGCAAGAAATAAAGAACCCCTTTTGGATAGTTGGTCCAGCTGTGCTCTTTTTCAAATTTGAGGTCAGCAAGAGGAACTTCGATGATGCCCTTGTCCTCAAAGTTGGCTGAGTAGAAACGCAAAACTTGGTCGTCACGCTTACGAGCTGCGCCGTAAGTCCCCAAGGAAATAGCTGCAGNAAAAACGTGACCGCCATTATAGTCCGTGTGTTCACCAATCAAATTGATACGGCCTGGTGAAAAGAAAGTTTGGTCTGCTTCTTGACCAAAAACGGCAAGAAAGTCTTTGCGAAGGGCTTCAGCAGTAAGATGTTGTGTCATATGAATTCTCCTTTAACTGTCCGTTAAGTCACCTTATACTCAATGAAAATCAAAGAGCAAACTAGGAAACTAGCCGCAGGCTGTACTTGAGTACGGCAAGGCGACGTTGACGTGGTTTGAATTTGATTTTCGAAGAGTATTAACGTGTAATCGTTTTCTTCTATTGTATCCAAGGCATTTGCCAAGGTCAACCCTTTTTACTAAACTTTTACTAAACTATCAGTAAAAAGCAGAAAAATATGATATACTAACCTAAAAGGAGGAGGATTTATGGCTACATTAAAAGACATCGCACAGCTAGCCTCTGTCTCTATCGCGACCGTATCTCGTGTCCTCAATCGCGACCAGAGCCTATCTGTTACAGAAGAAACCAGACACCGTATTTTAACTGTCGCTGAAGAGCTGGGCTATACTAAGCATCTAAAGACAGGCGAATCCCACAAACCCAAGCAAAAGATTGCCATTATCCAATGGGTCAGCGAACAAGGGGAGTTGGACGACCTTTACTACTATCAGATTCGTCTCGGTATTGAAAAAAGAGCCCAAGAGTTGGACTATGACATCTTGCGCTATTTTAATGACCATCCTTTTACCCTGAGCGAGGAAGTGATTGGCATTCTCTGTATCGGAAAGTTCAGCCGAGCTCAGATTTCTGCCTTTGAAGAATACCAAAAACCTTTAGTCTTTATAGACAGCGATACCCTCTCATTAGGTCATACCTGTATTATCACGGATTTTTACACTGCTGTGAAACAAGTTGTAGACCATTTCCTCGGTCAGGGACTGGATCGGATTAGCATTCTAACAGGCCTTGAAGAAACAACCGACCAGGAAGAAATTATTCAGGATAAGCGACTAGAAAATTTCAAAGACTATACCCAAGCAAAAGGTATCTACCATGAAGAACTGGTCTTTCAGGGGAGCTTTATTGCCCAGTCTGGCTATGACTTGATGAAGGAGGCCATTCACAAGCTAGGAGAACAACTCCCACCAGCCTTTTTCGCTGCCAGCGATAGTTTAGCCATCGGTGCCCTCCGTGCCCTTCAAGAAGCTGGAATTAGCCTACCAGACCGCGTCAGCCTCATTTCTTTCAACGACACTAGCCTGACCAAGCAGGTCTATCCTCCTCTTTCAAGCATCACTGTCTATACCGAGGAAATGGGCCGAGCAGGTATGGATATTCTTAATAAAGAAGTCCTTCATGGACGAAAAATTCCTAGCCTGACCATGCTGGGAACCAGACTGACTCTGAGAGAAAGTACGAGAAATGAATAAGATATTAAAACGACCTCAACAAGAGGTCGTTTTTTCTAGTGATGATGAGGATGGTTCTGCTCTAAGGCTGTTATCCTCCGTTTATGTTGCGCATGATTGCTTTGACTGCTATCCACTTCAATAGTGATATTCTGCACGCCTCTTTCTTCTAAAAATTGACGCACCACTTCTTTGGTTTCCATCATCTGTTCCCAGTCCTTAATACAAATGTGGACAATAGCATTATTCTCTAGACCGTCCATGGACCAAATGCTAAGTTGATTGACACTTTTGACATTGATCAGAGCCTCCAAATCCTTCTCCAAATCCCCTGTCTCTACTCCTTCTGGCACAGCATCCAAGAAAATCTTGAGTGCACTCCAAAAGCGAGGAATGGCTTTTGTTAGAATGAAGATAGAAATGACAAGAGATAAGAGTGGATCAAGGATATACCAATCTGTAAATTTGAGGATGATCGCCATTAGAATGACAGCCAACCAACCAAGAGTGTCTTCCAAAAAATGCAAGCTCAAAATTGACTCGTTCTTTGTCTTTCCTTTACGAACTACCAGACTAGCTAGCACATTGATACTTACTGCAATGATTCCTAGCCAGAGGATGCCCTCATCATTAACAGGTTGTGGATTAAAAAGTTTAGTTATATTTTCTAAAATCACTAGGATGGATCCTATCATAAGAATCACAGCCGTTAGCATGGCCCCTAAAAGGCTGAAACGCTTGTAACCCAAGGTGTACTGTCTATCTTCTTCACGGTTTGAAATTGTTTCTAAAAGGGCTGATAGGCCAATGGCCATAGCATCTCCCAAGTCATGAACAGAATCAGCAAGAACTGCACTTGACCCAAAGATTCCTCCTGCGATAAACTCAACAATCGCATAGCTTAAATTTAAGAAAAAAGCTAGCCAGATAGATGTTTTAGAACTCATTTCTCTCCCTCCTTTGGTATAATGGGTATATACATACTTCTTTCATTTGTATTATCTAATAAAATCCAAAGAAAGGATAGAAGCAAACTGTCAGCCATGTTCAGTTCTGAACAGTTTGTCTCAAGTGTCTATATGCCAAAAAGAGACCGTCGAGTCAGCAAGACGAAAAAAGCCATCTATCAAGCTTTTTTACAACTTTTGAACGATAAGGGCTATGATGCCACTACTGTTCAGGATATCATTGACCTAGCAGATGTTGGACGTTCTACTTTTTACTGTCATTACGAAAGTAAGGAACTCCTTTTAGATGAGCTCTGTCGCTACCTCTTTCATCATCTCTTTGAAAGGGAAGGACACTTTACTATCAAGGACTACCTCGCACATATCTTTTTACATTTTCAAAAAAACCAGGACCATGTCACCAGTCTCCTTTTTTCCAAAAACGACTACTTCCTCCGCCAACTACACAGGGAACTCAAACACCACGTTTATCCCATGGTGGCGGATGACTTGCAAGAAGCCTATCCAAACATTCCGGACTCCTACCTCCAGCATTTTGTTGTAACGAACTTTATCGAGACCCTAACTTGGTGGCTAAAAAAAGGAAAATCTTATACCGAAAACCAAGTGGTGAAATTTTACCTTGATGTAATAGAGATGACCTCTACAACTCCACTTGATAACTAAGCCTGAAACTCAGAAAGGAACAAACTATGTTAACTTCGATGATTCTAGGAATACTAACAATCGTACTAGCTCTCGCCTTCTCATTGCTTCACCTTGCTGCTGCCTTTTCAGCTATGAAACAAAAGAACTACAGTCTGGGAAACACGTGTATCTTGGTCGGCAGTTGCCTCACCTCTCTGGCTCTAGCTATCTTTTACTTCGTTCCAGTTGCGACCATTCTTCTATGGATTGTGGGCTCGAGTATCGTCTGCTATGGTGCCTACTGGAACGGCCAACAGAAAGAAAAACAACATATCTCGCACCACATCGTTCGTATAACGAGCGCTATTATCATTACGGTATTATTCATTTTGCTCTAACACAAAAAAGGATCATCTGATCCTTTTTTACTTTTTAAGCACTCTTTGCTGCCTTGCTCCACTGATACCACCCAACTAGACTATTGATCAAGTAAATCAGGTATTTCCCTTGGATTTGCAGGCTTTCTCCCCACCAGAGATAGATTGAAAAGACATTAGTAGCAGCCCAGAATATCCACTGTTCACGGCAAACAGCTGCCATGAGGATTTACCCTACACCATTGGTCGCATCAGTGATAGAATCACGATAGGGACGATTAGCTCCGATAGACTGATAAATAAACCCAAAGGCCAACCACCAAAGAACACTAATAGAAAGATACTTTGTCCAACCCTTGCCGTCTAGTTTACGTGCGACAAACTCTTGTTGTTCTTTCTTAAACTGGGTTTGATAAATCCAAACCAAGAGACCAATTGGCTGCATAATTGTAAAATAGAGAGTTGTTAAAACCTCACCATAGAAGCCTTTTTGAAGGGCAAGCACCAGATAAATGATGGAATTAATCAAACCAAATAGGTAGTTACTAGCACGACCTTCAGCTTCTCAAAGAGCAGAAAAAAGGTTAGTAAGGCTTGAGAGATGAATCATTTTAAAGGTAAACAATTCCAACAAGACGTCATCATTGTCGCTGTTGGTTATTACCTACGTTACAATCTGAGCTATCGTGAAGTTCAGGAATTGCTTTATGACCGTGGAATAAATGTTTGTCACACTACGATTTATCGGTGGGTTCAAGAATACAGTAAAATCCTCTATCATCTCTGGAAAAAGAAAAATAAACAGTCCTTCTATTCGTGGAAAATGGATGAAACCTATATCAAAATTAAGGGGCGTTGGCATTATCTCTATCGAGCGATTGATGCGGACGGTTTAACATTGGATATCTGGTTACGAAAGAAACGTCGAGCAGACGATAACAGCTATAAGTTAGAAGATACCGCCTATCAAGAAGATAAAGCACGCAAAGCAGAAACCGAAGATAAGCTAGCTATTGAAGCAATGAAAAGCAAGTACACCACGCTATTGCTAGAAAATATGTTGCTAAGTCCGTTTGAAATGCAAGATACAAAAATCATGGCAGGATTGCAAGTCCATGTTTACCCCCTCTATGACGAACTGAAAGAATTAAGAGGGCTAAATAGTGTTAAAGACCACTTGTCTTATGTTACCAGCAGACGTGAAGAATATTCTAAGCATAATATCGCACGCTACCTCAAAAAAGCCATTGAACAATATCTACCAACGGTTAAAAGGCAGGACTTAAACCATGAGTGAAGACTTAAAAACGATCAAAGAGCTGGCGGATGAGTTGAGTGTTACAAAACAAAATATTCAATATCACTACCAAAGGTTACCAAAAGAATTACAGCTTAAAAGTTCCAATGGGTCTAATCTAATAAATTCTAAAGCAGAAAAAATAATTTTAGGTAAAGTAGAAAGTAGTAGCAAATCAAATACCAAAGACCAACAAATAAGTAGCAAAGACCAACAAATAGAAAAACTAACTAATTTGTTAGACCAGTAACAACGATTAGCCTTGCAAGATAAAAAGTTGCTAGAAGAATACAAGGCGGAAAATGATAACTTAAAAGCCCTCAAAATGCCCTCACAGGAAACAGAATTCAAACACTTAGACAATCAATATAAAGATGAAGTGAACGCTCTTAAAGAGAAGTTGGAAAATTTGCAGGAACAAATCAAAGATCAAAAAAGGATAGAAGAACAAGAAAAACCAATAAAATGGTGAGGACTATGGCGAAAATAGATGATTCAGTTAAAAAGAAAGTTCCAGAATTGCGATTTAAAGGATTCACGGATGAATAGGAACAGCGTAAGTTGGGAGACGAAGTTCGAATAGTGATGGGACAGCCTCCTAATTCAGAAAATTATACTGATGATCCTAATGGACGCTAAAAATGCGAAGACCTATGAAGACCTATTTTGTATTAGTCAAACAAAAAATCCAAAAGAAATGGTATATGATTATGACCATGAAACAAAGTAAAATCAAACCGAGTGATCTGAGGAAGCACCCGATGATCATGAAACGTTATTAAACACAAAAGTCACCCATGTGAGTTCTTGCCAGAAGCTGAAGTTAATCCTTCAACCTGGAAAACCCGCAGAGGTGACTTTTTCTATACATCTCGATTTTTCTGGCAATAATCATTAACCGATAAATATGTCTGTGAATCACCCAGCGACTCCGCTATGTCCATAATCCGCGGTGGTAGTAATCCCACTCGCTGGACAAGTTCGTGATTGCTGAACAATTCCCGTGGACTGCCGGCGAAGCCAAACTTCCCGTGTTCCATAACATACACCGACTCAAACTCGGCGGCGACCCAATCCATGTCATGGGTGATGGTCACAACTTGGTGGCCCGAATCAGCCAACTGATGGAAAATTGCGGTCAACTTGCGCCGGCTTTCCCAATCAAGCGACATCATCGGCTCATCAAATAAATAAATCGCCGGATCCACTGCCAAAACTGTGGCAACGCTCAACAGCTTGCGTTCCGACAATGACAGGTCATATGGACTTTCAGCTGTTTTATCATCCAAGCCAACTCTTTTTAGAGCCGCTAAAGCCCGCCTCGTAATCGTGTCGTGGTCATCCATGACCTGCGCGACATTCCACTCCACCTCTCGTTGAACGGTCGGGTTGAAAAGCTGATCGTCAGGATTCTGAAAAGTAATCCCAACCTTCAGTAACTTTTCGACTGGTTTAAGATCATTAAAATTTTCTCCATCGATCTTAATCACACCGGTTTGTGGTGTCAGCAAACCCGTCAACAATTTGAAGAGCGTTGATTTGCCGGCACCATTTTGGCCGACAATCGCCACCATCGGATCGGCGAAGTGTTTGTCTTCAACATCCAAGCTAAAGGACCGTTCCGGATAAGTGAACGTCAGGTGGCTCAGTTCAATTGTGGACATAACGAACCTCCTTCAGATCAGCGTAATTCACCGGATACCGGCCATCAGCCAAGTGCCAATCCATTTTTTGAGCAAGTTGCTGGATTGTCGGGGCTGGAATCTGCCAGTCAGCTGCCAAATGATTAAACACCTCACCCGGCCTGCCCTGGGCTACCATTTGACCCTCGTGCAGCACCCACACAACGTCGGCGACTTCGCACAAATCGTCAATTTCACTGGTGACAATGAAGACAGTCGTCTCTTTGACTTGGGCCAGCCATTGGAAAAATTGCCGACGGCCAAGGGGATCCATCTCACTGGTCGGATCATCCATAATCAAAACAGCCGGATTAGCCACAATCGCCGTGGCAATTGCCAACCGCTGGATCTGACCACCGGAAAGGCTCTCGGGACGCAAATTCAGCTGTTCAATCAGCCCCATTTGCGTGGCAACTTCTTCGACCCGTTTTTGAATCAGTCCTTCAGCCATTCCCTGATTAATCAAGTCAAAGGCGATTTCATCGGCAACCGTGTCTGCCAACCCGCTTAGTTGGCCAGCTGGATTTTGCAGTACAACTCCATTCATGGCATTATAAACGGGCCAATTGTCAGACACTCGCTGGCCAAACATGTGCCAATCGCCCTCAATCTCAGCAGACACAATTTTGGGAATGACCCCTGCCAGCACACGGCACAAAGTCGATTTGCCGGAGTGGCTATTCCCGATAATCCCAACCACCTGGCCGGTATGAACCTCCGCGTTAATCTGACGCAGTTGTGGTTGCTCAGTACCCGGATAACGGGTGGTCAAATTTTCAATTACAATCCGTTTATCTTCGTCCATATCTTCCACCCAATCAATAAAATTGCCAATCCAGTCAGACCAATGTGCAGCGTCCGCGACAGGCGATACACGCGCTGGGAGGTTCTGACAGTCCGGTTGAGATTATCAAAACCTCTCAGTTGGAGAGAAATCGACCGCGTCATCGATTGATCCAAGGTCTTAATCACCAATGGAATTAGAACCGGCAGGACTGACTTTAATTTCTGAATCAACGTTTTTTGCGGATTGGTTCCGCGAACTTTTTGTGCCTGCTGGATTTTCCGCATATTGCGCATCATTTCCGGCAAAATATAACACACCGACATCAGAACGTAGACGGTTTTATAAGACAATCCGGACAGTTCCAAATAGGCCGCGTTTTCTGAAATACTCGTGGTCACCATAAAAAAGCCACTGGTCAAAATAATCACCAATACTCGACAACCCAGAGTGGTGGCGTAAATCAGGCCTTCTTTGTAGAACGACACCCCAAGCACAGAAAACAGCACAGTTTGATTCCGACTGTAAAATAACCCTTGGATGATCAGCATGGTGCAAATCAGAAACAGGCTGAATCCCAGCGCCTTAAAGGTGGTAGAACTCAATTTGGAAAATAACAATAGCAGTGTTGCGACAAGAATTAATCCGGCCTGAAGCAATAAATTCATACTGGCAAAGCTCAACAACGTCATGTCCAAGATGAACAAGAGCTTAGTAATCGGATCGATCACTTGGTACCACTTGAGCTTGACCCGTGGCGCTCCAGAAATCAATGTTTTATCAGTCATCATTTATCATCGCTAAAGAAGTGCACCATCCGCTTCGGCAGCTGACGATAGATGAAGAGTGCCAGGTAGGCCACACAGACTTTATCCAAAATATCCAAGACAAACTCATCGGTAAATGAGGCCAGCCACACTGGTACATGATTGGCGACCATTACCGCAAACAATGAGTCACCCCAAGCGATACCGGTCTGACCACCCCAAAAGATGACGTTGAGTGGCGTTGAAATGACAGCTGAAACGATGGCAATAATAATAGCAGAAACAAATACTCGTCGCGCTGACGAGAACCACCCATTGGCGTGCAAAACTCCGACAGCAATCCCAATTCCGATGCTGGTAATCGCATACACGGTTGAAATTGGCGATAAGGTCAGCCCATAGATCACGTTGTTGATGAAACCACTAATGGCACCGGCAACCGGCCCAGCCAACATGCTGGTAAGAAAGGTTCCCAAAGACCCCAGCCAAACGGGCAACTTTAACCCCTCCGCCAAGGCTTTGGCAACATAGTTAATCCCCACGGCAGCGGGAATCAAAGTCATGGTGGCAGCACTTAACTTAAATTTCCACATACTGGTACGATGAATCGGTTCTGTTTTCATAATCTTCTCCTTTTGTTTTTAAAGAGCCGTGTCTGGATAGACTTTCGGACGCAACGCTCTATTATATATCTACTGAACTGTCTATACACAAGATTTACATCCTTAGTCGACATGAGCTGGAAATCTTTATTTGTTAAGTAGTTCACAACACATTATACACCTATTTTGTGAATAGTCAAGTGTATTTACAGTAAAATTTTAGAAAATCCTGAAAATTTCCTCTTATTTTCCATTTAAAAATGATAATCATTAATTCTGACACCAAAAAAGCCCAGACAAGATTGCCTGAGCATTTTTCTATATGATCATTTAACAAAGTTAAGTTTAGCATTGTTAAGCTATTTCTTCAACAAGCCTTGTTCTTGTAGAAATTCTTTGGCTACTTGTTCTGCTGACTTGCCTTCAACACCGACTTGGTAGTTGAGCTGGCTCATCTGGCTTTCCGTGATTTTACCTGCTAGTTTATTGAGAACTGGCTCCAACTCAGGATGTTTCTTGAGAAGAGCTTCTTTCATCAGTGGTGCCCCCTGATAAGGCGGGAAGAGTTGCTTGTCATCTTCCAATACCTGTAAATCATAACGCGCCAACTCTGCATCAGTCGAATAGGCATCCGTGATTTGAATATCCCCTGACTGAATAGCCTGATAGCGAAGGGCTGGCTCCATGGTTGCTACATTGAGATTGAGGCCATAGAGAGACTGCAAGCCCTTATTCCCATCCTCACGGTCGTTAAACTCGAGTGTAAAGCCTGCCTTCAGCTGCCCTTCCACTTTTTTCAAGTCCGAAATGGTCTTCAAACCATATTCTTGAGCAATCTTTTTCGGAACAGCAACAGCATAAGTATTTTGATAAGACATGGGTTTAAGATAGGTTAGATGATCCTGCTTGGCAATACCATCACGCGCCACCTGATAAACCTGATCTGGCTCATGACCTACCTTGGGTGATGGCTGAAGCAAACTTTCAGTCACCGTACCAGTAAATTCAGGATAGATATCAATATCCCCTTTTTTCAGAGCTTCATAGAGGAAACTTGTTTTCCCAAAATTCGGTTTAACAGTCGCAGTCATACTGGTATTTTCTTCAATCAGCAACTTATACATATTGGCCAAAATTTCGGGTTCTGGACCCAATTTCCCAGCAATCACCAAGTTTTCTTTCTCTTTTTGAGCCAAGAGGGCTGGACTATAAGACAGACCAAGCAATATGGTCACCAAGGCAAAACCAGAGAAAATCGTCCGCAATTTTGCTTTTTCCATCACTTTTAGCAGGAAGTTAAAGGCAATAGCCAGCACTGCAGAAGAAAGGGCCCCAATCAAAATCAGACTGGTATTATTGCGGTCAATTCCCAAAAGGATAAAGGAACCCAGTCCCCCTGCACCAATCAAGGCAGCCAAGGTCGCCGTACCGATGATCAAGACCGCTGCCGTCCGAATCCCAGACATAATGACAGGCATGGCAAGTGGAATTTCAAACTTCTTGAGACGCTCCCATCTAGTCATCCCAAAGGCAATCCCAGCCTCTTGTAGACTTGGATCAATTCCCTTTAGCCCAGTGATGGTATTTTGCAAAATTGGGAAAATCGCATAAATCACTAGTGCTGTCAAAGCAGGCAAGGTCCCAATTCCCATCAAGGGAATAAAGAGTCCCAGCAAGGCCAGAGACGGGATAGTCTGGAAAATTCCTGCAATCTGCAAGACCCAGTCCGCCATCTTTTCATGATAACGAAGATAAACAGCCAAAGGAATCGCGATAAAAATAGCTAGTAACAAGGTTAAAAGTGACAACTGCAAATGTTGAGATAGAGCTGTTACCCAATCACCAAAACGATCCTGAAAAGTTGATATCAAATTAGTCATGAACACTACCTCCAAACAAATCTGCTACAAAGTCCGTTGCAGGAGCCTTTAAAATGGTCTCAGGGTTCGCCACCTGACGAATCTCTCCGTCCTGCAAGACAGCAATACGGTCACCTAATTTCAAAGCTTCATCCGTATCATGGGTCACAAAAATCGTTGTCATCCCAAACTCTTTATGCAATTCTTTCGTCAAAACCTGCAACTGTTTTCTCGAAATAGCATCCAAGGCTGAAAAGGGCTCATCCATGAGGAGAATCTTAGGCTGACCAATCATGGCACGGACAATCCCGACCCGTTGCTGTTCTCCACCAGATAATTCATTAGGCAAACGATGCCCATACTCAGCTACCGGTAAACCAACCTTAGCTAAAAGCTCTTCTGTTTTCTTCGCAATCTCTTCCTTACTCCACCCCTTCATCTCAGGAATGAGAGCAATATTTTCCGCAACCGTTAGATTGGGAAACAGAGCGATAGCCTGTAAAACATAACCAGTAGAAAGACGAAGCTCCCGCTCATCATAGTCTTTGATGCGCTTGCCATCCATGTAAATATTTCCATCAGTCGGTTCCAAAAGACGATTAATGATCTTGATCATGGTCGTCTTACCAGATCCAGAAGGACCCACTAAAACCATGAACTCTCCATTCTCAATCCGTAAATTGACATCTCTCAAAACATCTTTTTCTGTATAGCGTAGCGCTACATTTTTATATTCAATCATTCTTTGTCCTCTATTTAAAACTTTCCTCGATTAGTCAAGTCTTCTACCTTAGGCATAACTTCCTTATTATCCCAATGCTCCACAACCAAGCCATTCTCCAAACGGAAGATATCGTACTGGGCATAGGCAACTCCGTCAATCGGAGTCTGTCCATAGCTGACCACATAATTTCCTTGTCCCAAAAGCTGGAAAACAAAGTCGAAAGTGACACCATGTTCAGCCACATAGTTTTTATATGCCTGACTTCCTTGGCCAATCTCATGAATATGCTGAATCAAATCTTCTGCCACATAATCACTCCACTGCTCCAGTTCCCCATTTTGGAAGATTTCTGTCAAGAAACGGCGAACCAACTTTTTATTTTCTGCTGTTTTGTCCAAATCCGTGATTTCAAAATCTCCAAAGATCTGATCTAACTGTTCATTTTCTGGAGTTCGATAGTAGTCAATAACATCCCAATGTTCTACGATACGGCCATTCTCATCCGCACGGAAAGTATCTGTCGTCACCCATTGAGCTTCCCCGCCATTGAGATATTGGTGAACATGGACAAAGACCAGATTGGCATCCTCAATAGTACGGACAATCTTCATCTCACGCTCGGGATAGCGCTCAAAGAAATTTGCAAAGAAAGCCGCAAACCCTTCTTTCCCATCTGAAACACCTGTCGAGTGTTGAATGTAGGTATCTCCTACGGACTGAGCTTGAGTCTCAGCAACTCGCCCGTCTTGAATAGCATGAATATATAGATTTCGTGCATTTTCAACTTGTTTTAACATATTTTATTCCTCATTTGCTTTCTCTTTCAGATTGTCCAAAATGCGTTCCTGATAACTTTCAAATTGGCGAATTTCTTCCTCAGAGAATCCTTTATAAAAAATAGCATCCAACTTTTGACTGATGCGATGGCCAACTTCTTTTTGGGACCAACCTTGCTCCGTTAGCTTGACATATTTCTTTCTCTTATCTATTCCACATGGGCTAATGATGACCAGGTTTTGCTCCTCAAGTTTCTTTATCATGGTTGTGAGCGTATTGTTAGCGAGACCAGTCGCCAGCGCAATATCTGTCACAGTTGCACAGCCAGTTTCACTATTCCATAAAACCGCTAAAATCTTTCCCTGTTCACTCCGATAAAGAGTCTCAGGATCCTGATTCAGTAACTTTTGAAAAATCCGCCCATTTAACAAACGAATATGATGGGCAACTAAATGACTATCTTTCATAACACCTCCAATTTATTTCGATATCGAATTACATTTCATTGTAATACTTATCGTTCCATCTGTCAACTATTTCGATTTAGAAATAATTTTCACCAACAAAAAAGACCTCCTACCTAGAGTAGAAGATCTTCACTATTTATTAACTTAATCTGTCATTTCGGACACTAAGGTTCGATGTTCCAGTGGTAGACTGCACATAACCAGCAAGAAGATGAATCCTGACTGTACCCAGAAGAGAGCCAAGTCAAAAATCCCATGTACAGCGACTACTGTCAGGAAGGAGAGATAAAGACCGATAATTGGTCGTTTCCCAGACTCCTGACTCATATCCATCATCATGTGAACCGGGATAACCGAAGAAATGGATAGGAGAATGGTTCCAATCAAACCATAACTTAAAATAGTATCGATGTAAAGACTATGCGCGTGTTCGTGGTAAGGTGCATGAATTCTCGGGAAAGAATTCATATAGGTCAGCGGACCCTCACCCCAGATCGGATTTTGCTTGAACAAAGTCATGCCCGCATTCCAGATTGAAACACGCTCCTCCATTGAAGAATCTAGCGTTCCCATACGGACACCCAAATCGCTTGAGAAGAGGAAACAAAGGCCAATCCCAAAAACTCCAATACTGAGCCAGAAGGCGCGCCAGTTTTTAATGGTTGTAAAGAGATAAATGATGGCACCAGCAATGATGGCAGGAAAGGCTGTTCTATTTTGCGTAAAATTCAAACCAAATAGATTCACAAAACCTGCTAGCACACAAAAGACTTTCAGCCATCTTAACTTCGTCGTTGTAAAGAGATAAAAGGCAATCATGATACAGAAGCAACAGATAATCCCATAGTAGTTAGGATTAAAGAATGTGACCTCCGCACGGTTTTGGTGCCATACTTGCATATTAGGCGAAAGAAAGGCGTAGTTAAATTTCTTTACAATTTGGAAATGCTCCAAAGTAGCAAAAACAGCAGAGAGCACACTACCAAACAATATTGTCTGCAGTATCAGTCGAAAGAAAGCATGTGTCAGACGTTTCTGGTAAAAACTAAAGAAAATGAGGAAGAGAAACATCAGTAAAGATGCAACCAATCCCAGCCAGTTCTTGGCGACGATAGAGATGATACTACTATAGGCAATAAAAAAGAGAAGTACAGGATGTTTGGCCAATCCTTTGATAATTCCCTTCATCTCCCCAGTAACAAGTAAACCTATCAAATATAAAGCAAAGAGAGCTAAGAACAAATAAAAAGGTAAAAAGATACTTATGATCATCAAATACAAAAAGAAATCTTTTTTCGAAAGCCCTCTTATCTTATCCAGTAATCCAATTGATTTCAAAACGGATCCTTTCTGTTCTGGATTTCTCCAGAAGATAAATGCTAAACTATCTTTATATTCTACCATTTTTTCCGTCATTTGGGAACATTGAACACGTTTTCACCACAAAAAACTCTGTCATCAATATAGTACTAGAACTGAATATTTCTGCCGTTTTCCACTACTTGATAGGTCTGACTTTGCAGATCAATTTCTGCTACTGCTGTTACAGACTTGTCTTTATTTTGACGTTTGATTACAATGCTATGAGCTGTTGGTGTTTCAACGTCAATAGTCCCTTCTAGGTCAAAGGCCTCTGATTGATTACGGAAAGAAAATAGATTGAGAAGGGACTTCACCACAGGACGTTGAACTTCTTCTGCTATTTCCTCGTTGCTATAGTAATGACGATTAATATTTCGACCTTCTTTAGTTTCTTCTAATAATTTCAAGTCATTTTTTCCTGCTAATAGACCCACATAGTAAACCTGAGGAATGCCTGGAGCAAAAGCTTGAATCAAACGAGCGAGGAAATACTTGACATCATCATCTCCAAGCGCAGAATAGTAGGTTGAATTGATTTGGTAGATATCTAGGTTGTTATACTCTGCACTAGAGTACTTACGTTTGACATTCGCTCCAACCTTATAGAGCTCATTTGAAGCATAGTCAATTTCCTCATCAGTCAGGATATCCTTGACATCCACCACTCCAATCCCATCATGGGTATCTAGTGTCGTAAATTGCTTCATCGGGCTCATCTTTAACCACTTAGCCAAACGCTCTGTTCTGGAACTGTAAAGAGTATAAAGGGTCACCATTGGCAGGGCAAAATCGTAAACATAGTAATCATGGTCCGCTATTTTAAACTGAATCGAATAGTGTTCATGAATCTCAGGTAAGAGCTCTGTCCCATACTCAGCAGCGATATCTCGAACTTTGTCCAATAAATTCCAAATATCTGGTTCCACAAAGAAATCATTGGTATCCAATTTCTTCACTGCGTAAGCAAAAGCATCTAGACGAATCAAATCACACCCGTTACTTGCTAGATGTTGAATCGTCTTACGGATAAATGCCATCGTTACTTCTTTGGTCACATCAAGATCAATCTGCTCCTCACCAAAGGTATTCCACAAATGTTCTACTGAACCATCTGCAAAAAGAATCTCTTGCTTTGGTGCACGATCCTTTCGCTTGTAAATTAAATCTACATCAGCCTGTGTCGGACGATTTTCCGGCCAAAACTTATCCCAGTTTAAAAAGAGATCTTTGAATTCACTAGCTTTATGTTTTTCTTGATAGTCCTTATAATATTTCGATTGACGAGAAATATGATTAATCATAAAGTCAAACATAAGATAATATTTCTCACCTAAACGCTTAACATCCTCCCAATCACCAAACGCTGGATCCACTTCATCGTAGTCAACTGGTGCAAATCCGCGATCACCTGTTGACGGGAAAAATGGTAGAAGGTGAACTCCCCCAATAGCATCGCCAAAATGTTCTTCCAAATTCTCATACAAGTCTTTAAGGTTATTTCCAAGACTATCTGAGTAAGTAATCAACATGGTTTTATTTTGAATGGTCATAGATGGTCTCCTTTTTCTGATGAAAGCCAAGTCTTATATGACCTGGCTTTGTAAATGAAAGATATTTTTAGATTTTTGTTCAGTACTAATATAAACTGCAAGTAACTAAGTACTACTTTCTTTTTTCTACATAGAATTGTCAATAAGCTGAACTGTTCCTCTATGTATGGAATTATAAATTCCATAAGCACTTTCTTACTTCACTGCCCCGTTACTCATTCCTGAAATGATATGTTTTTGGAAGATGAGGTAGACAATGGTTATCGTTACAATTCCCACAATATAAGATGCAAAACTTGGGCCATAGTCATTGAAGTACTGACCTTGGTAGTTGTATTGGAAGAGAGGTAAAGTCCACATCTTGGAATCCTTATTCAGAATCAACAGTGGCAACATAAAGTCATTCCAGAACCAGAGAGCATTGATAATCAAAGTTGTCGCATGCATGGGCTTCAACATTGGAAAAATGATTCGACGATAAATTGTAAAACGATCAGCCCCATCAATTTCCGCAGCTTCATCCAAACTATCCGGTACACTGATTTTTATATAACCAACATACAAGAAGAGGGTCTGTGGAATAGCATAAGTTAGGTAGAGTATTACTAGCCCCCATATATTTGCTAGACCGAGTTTACTCATCATAACTGTGATGGGAATCATAATCACCTGAAATGGAACAAATATCCCTAAGATCAAGAGCGAATACATAATTGCAAAGGCTTTTTTCTTGGACATATTTCGAGCAATGGAATAAGCTGCAGCTGGTATAAAGAAAGCTACTACAATCAATGATAACACCGTAATAACAGCTGAATTCCAGAAATAGCCTCCAATTCCATCCGAAATTAATCGTTCATAATTACTTAAGGTAAAAGGATTGGGCAAACTAAAGAAATGATTCATGATATCCTTAGTTGTCTTGAAAGAACTAAATACCGTTACCAACAAAGGAACGAGTATAAGAATACCACCGACTATCAAGAGGACGTATTTCCAAAACTGATTCAATTTTTCTTCTTTTTTCATGTGTAGGACTCCTCTATTAGATTTCAAATTTCTTTGATAGTTTAATTTGGATCAGAGAAACAATTCCAATAATTAAGAATAAAATCAAGGCAATTGCATTCGCATATCCATATTGATTACTCTTGAAAGCATAGTTGTAGACTAAAAGTCCAAGAGACGTTGTAGCATTATTTGGACCACCACTCGTCAACGCAAAAATCTGGTCAAAGGCTGTTAAACCGGACTTAAGAGCCAGAATAAAAACCATAGAGATCGTTGGCAGTAAATAGGGCAATTCAATCTTCCAAAAGGTTTGTTTACTGGTTGCACCATCAATTGATGCTGCCTCTAAAATATCATTTGGAATACTCTGAAGACCAGCAAGAAAGAGAATGATTGGCATTGCTACTCCTTGCCATAGAAGAACAAAAATAGTTGCCACTACCGCTCCGACAGGTGTTCCTAATAGACTCTCTTGTAGAAAACCAATCCCTAAAATTTTTCCAATCGTTGGAAGCCCATAGTTGAAAAATTGTTTAAAAATCAAGGAAACTGTCAAACCAGACAAAACAGCTGGGAAAAAGAACCAAGCTCTAAAGAAGGTCTGCCCCTTCATCTTAGAATTTAAGGCTCGTGCCACAACCATCCCAATCGTAATCTCTCCAATAATCAATGCCAGAGTTAAAATCAAAGTAAAGGCTATGGCTGTGAAGAATTTCCCATCAATCATCAGCAATTTGTAGTTATTTAAACCAACAAATTTATAATTATAGGTCAATCCAGTCCAGTTAGTCAAACTATAGAAAGCACCTTGTACCATTGGAAAGTAAAAGAAGATAGCTTGTAAAGCAAGCGGGATAAGCAAAAATGTCCAACCCCAGTATTTATTTAAAAATTTTCGAATAGCCATATCATCTTAACTCCTATTCTAGTCCAAATCTGCCTTCATTGGATTAAAGAAAGCATTGAGATTGTTTGCCATATTTTTCAGATTTTTATCCATCAGGTAACCTGTACTTAGATTAAAAAAGTCTTCTTCAGAATTCCAGCGTTGGCCCAACCAAACATAATGTTTGTCCGTAAATGCCAGTTTAGAAATAGCTGCAAGCGCTGAATCTTCTTTTTCCTGTATGCCTTTCACCGCAACTGGTGATCCATCTACATCATAGTATGACTGCATAGCTTTTGGACTAGTCATATAGCTGATAAATTCTTCGGTTTCTTTCGGATGTTTGGTAGTAGCTGAAGTTGATAATGCCATGTCCCCTGCACCAACAGTGACTTCTTTTCCTACTTCTTCTCCAGGAAAGACAAACATCCCCACCTCAAATTTTGGATCCTGTTGATTAATTGCGGCTAATGCCCATGATCCTTGTGGCATCATCAAGGCTTTTTCACTCGAAAATGCTACCACCGCATCATTATATGAGGCACCACGCCAACCATCTTGAGCATTATCTGCTAATAAATCGAGTCGTTCTGCATCTGCTTTTAAAATAGCATCATCTGCAGAGATTGCGTTTGGTTTTGAAAAGCGAAGGTAGTTATTAGCCGCGTCTCCACTACCTGTAAGAGTAATGAGAGAAAGTTGGTGGTAACCATTCAATGTCCAGCCTTCATTGCCTGCAACCGCAAACGGAGAATTCCCACTATCTTTTATCTTTTTGACAATCTCTTGAAACTCTTTAAAAGTCTTCGGTTCCTCAAGTCCTAATTCTTTAAACTTCGTTTTATTGTAATAGATTCCATAAAGGTTGGCTGTTAATGGCACACTATAAATCTTGTTATTGATTGCATACTTTTCGGCATAGTCATTCTTGATGTTCTCAAGATAGGGTTTTCCTGTCATATCTGCAAAATAGCCTGCCTTCGCCCACTCCTGAAAATCCATATTTTGAGGATAGATATTAATAATATCTGGAACATCTCCTGATAAAATACGAGTCTTTAGAACAATTCCAGCTGAAGGTACTGTAGTCAGCTTCACATCAATATTAGGGTGTTCCTTCTCAAAATCATCCACTATCCTTTGCAAGGTATCTGCCATCTCGGTCTTCTGGTTAAAAAACTCAATCGTTACCTTACCATCAGCTGATTGATTGTTCTGACCACAAGCCACTAGGCCTAGTAAACTTGCCCCAGCTACTAAAAGAAAACCTGCTTTCTTATACCATTTCATTGGAATGCCTCCTTGATAAATTTATACGCTTTTATTATAGTCTTTTGAATTTATACTGTCTACTCAAAAAATCTCCTGGTGATAGGGTAACAGTTAAACCTGCATACATGAGCTCTGCACCCGAATAAACAATGTTTGTCCCTTCCAGCTCATAAAGCCCTTCCACCTCCAAATCTTTCAGTTTCAAGGTGGTTTCCATTGTTTCTACAACTGATAAGACTCGGACGTAGGTTACAATCGTTTGATTTCCATAGTTAAATTGTTGAGCTGCTTCATTGGATTCAGCATTGGGATTGATTAACCTATACTGATTTCCCAACTGGACTACTGGTCGCAATTCTTTATATAAGCTCACCTGATTAGCAATCTCAGCCTTCTCTTCATCTGATAAACTTGTTAAATCAAGCTCATAGCCCAGATTTCCCATCATTGCTACATGACCACGAGTTTCCAATGGGGTCATTCGTCCCATCTGATGATTTGGTACTGCTGATACATGAGCCCCCATAGAAATGGTTGGATAGAGATAGGATGAACCGTATTGAATTGGTAAACGTGCAATTGCATCAGTATTATCACTAGCCCAGACTTGTGGGAAATAACGCATCATACCAAGATCATTTCGTCCACCACCACCAGAGCAAGACTCAAAGAGAATATGACTATGTTTCTCTGTCAGATAAGAAACGAGTTCGTAAAGCCCCAGCATGTACTGATGAGATTGCATCTGGGTTTCCAAGTAGGCTGAACCATTCCCCAGATTAGTGATATTGCGGTTCATATCCCATTTGATGTAGTCAATTTTATGATAAGAGAGGAGTTCATCTAAAACATTTTTCAAATATTCTACTACCTGAGGATTGGCAAGATTAAGTACTAATTGATTTCGAGAATAGGTATGCTCATAATCTGGAACCTGAATAGCCCAGTCAGGATGTTTACGATACAAGTCGCTATCAACAGAAATCATCTCAGGTTCTAACCAAAGCCCAAACTGCAAACCTCTTTCATGGATCGCTGAAATCAGACTTTCTAGGCTTCCACCCAGCTTTTTCTCATTAACAACCCAATCACCTAAAGCACGATTATCATCAAAGCGATTACCAAACCACCCATCATCTAATACAAAAAGTTCAATTCCAACTTTCTTAGCTTCATCAGCTAGTTCTAACAGTTTTTCTTTCTGAAAGTCAAAGTAGGTAGCTTCCCAGTTATTGATTAGAATTGGACGCTCTTTTTTAGAAAATTTACTTGGCATAATGTGCTTAAGTACAAAATTCTGACTTTCATGACTAATACCAGTTAATCCCTTATCTGAATAGGTCACTAAAGCTACCGGTGTTTCAAAGTTTTCCTCAGGATCTAACTTCCAAGAAAAATTTTCTGGATTAATTCCAATAGCCACCCGAACTTCATTCAGTTGATTCTTTTGGACAAAAGCTTCGAAGTTTCCACTATACATCAGTTGTAGAGCAAACACATTCCCAGCATCCTCTGTAACTCCTTGATCACATAATAGAAGAGCTGGTGTTTGAGCATGCCCAGAAGCTCCACGGTTCGAACTAATTGAAAAGATTCCTTGCTCTACCTGTTGACGTCGAACAGTCTTTTCACGAGCATAAGCTCCCTGTAAAGTCACCATTTCATAAGCTGCAGCAGGAAAATCAGCCATAAAAGAAAAGTCCTTATGGATGACAACTTCCTGATTACTATTATTTTCGAATTTGCTGTAACTAGCAATTGTCGCATCATTATCAAAAGCCGTATAATACAAAGTAAGACTAAGTTTAGCTTGAGGATCTTTTAAAATCAAGGCAAGCGTCTCTGTAGCATCCATGCTGTGAGGAGAAGGTAAGCCCTGTGGACCATTCTGACCTTTTAAAATCTTTGCTTCTACAAATCGAAAGTCTGTTACTTCAGTTGCATCATGTTGAATCTGTAAAGTTGGTTTTCTAAAGTCACCCAAACCATGTTGTCCAAAAATCTGACGTTGCGTATCCAAACTAAAGGTTCGATTAGTAGCTATGGGATTACCAGAAAAAGCATGATCGCGTTCGTAAACACTATTAGCCCCTCTATAGTTCTTAATAGTCTTTCCTAAATGTTTTAATAATAAGAACCCATCCCTATTTTCAATAATCAAACTTAAACTTTTACTCTCAACGTAAAATAGATTATTCTCTATTCGAACTCCCATAAATTGTACCTCATCCATTTCTTGATAAAATTTTATCACATAAAAGCGCTTTCTAAAATAGAGAAATGTATACAAAGTATGGTAAAATGTTAGGTAGGAGGTGGCCCATGCTCGTTTTTTCAGAATACCAGACTGGAACAATTGATCTCTCTCTTAGCTTCTACGGTTATGAAGAATGCACGCCTAACTATTCTTTTGGCCCAGCTATTCGAGATACCTATGTACTACATTACATTACTAAAGGAAAAGGTCAATTCCATTATAAGGGGAAAATTGTTGATTTAAAGGCAGGAGATTTCTTTTTACTAAAACCAGATGAATTAACATTCTATCAAGCAGATAACCAGGATCCTTGGGCTTACTACTGGTTGGGGATCACTGGAGGGAGGACACCCGACTACTTTGCTCTATCTCAAATTTCTGACCAATCCTACCTCATCCAGTCAAATAACTGTCATACACAGACAACTGCAAAACTCATCTCAGATATTGTCCGCTTTGCTCAGATTACAAAAACTAATGAATTGGCTCAACTCCACATCATGGGACAACTCCATGAACTAATGTTTCATCTAGGAACGATTGCTCCCAATCAGAAAAAAGAGAATATTTCATCAACCCACCAACTCTATCTTGACTGCAAACGATTAATTGATAGTCACTATCCACAATCGCTCACCATTCAAGATTTAGCAAAAGAGCTATCGGTTCATAGAAGTTACTTGACTAGTGTGTTTAAAGAATTTCACCAACTCTCTCCAAAAGAATATTTACTTTTCGTTCGAATGAACCGTGCGCAACAGTTACTAGAACACACAAATGAAACGATCAAAGTCATTGCATATTCTGTAGGTTTTTCAGACCCACTACATTTCTCAAAAGCCTACAAACAGTTTTTTCATAAAACACCTAGTCAAACTCGAAAGGAATACTCTCACTCCCTCTTAGCTAGAAAGGAAAATCAATGAAATCACACCAACTAGTCTACCAAATATTAGCTAGAGAAAACGATTATGTTAGCGGAGAAAAAATCGGAGAAGAACTGAATTTAAGCCGTACATCTATATGGAAAGCGATCCAACGTCTTCAACAAGAAGGCCTAGAAATTGATAGTATCAAAAATAGAGGCTACAAGCTTATTCAAGGAGATCTGATATTGCCTGATTTGATTCAAGAGAAAACCAACTTAACCATTCGCTACAAACCTGAGACCAAATCAACACAAACAGATGCAAAAGAAGGGATTGAAGCTGGAAACAAAGGAAATACACTCTATCTTTCAACCTGTCAGACGGCAGGTCGTGGCCGATTTCAGCGCCCCTACTATTCTCCATCTCAGGGTGGGATCTATATGTCCCTGCATATACAACCCAATCTTCCCTATGAAAAACTCCCATCCTATACTCTCCTTGTAGCTGCTGCAGTCTACAAAGCAATTAAAAATCTAACTATGATAGAAGTAGATATCAAATGGGTAAATGACATCTACTTTAAAAATAAAAAGATAGCAGGTATCCTCACCGAAGCAATGACATCAGTTGAGACAGGCTTGGTTACAGACGTCATTATCGGACTGGGTATAAATTTTTCTATAAGAGACTTCCCAGAAGACCTAAAAGAAAAAGCAGGCAGCCTATTTATGCCACCTGCACCAATTAGTCGTAATGAGCTCATCAGCGAAATATGGAATTGTTTCTACAATACGGTTCCAGATGAGCTATTTTATATCTATAAAGAAAGATCAATAGTTCTTGGAAAAGAAGTCACCTTCCAGCTAGATGAAAAAATGCAAAAAGGTCTAGCAAAAGAAATCTCAGAATCTGGTCAACTTCAACTCGAACTTGAAGATAAACATACTATCTGGCTAAATAGCGGAGAAATATCACTAACAAATTGGTAATAAACAAATCCCCTTTTAATGATTTAGAAGGGGGATTTGCTTACAAAAAAAAGAGCCTAACAGCTCTCTTAACTCACGGAGAATGGGGGATTCGAACCCCCGCGCCGGTTACCCGACCTAACGATTTAGCAAACCGTCCTCTTCAGCCTCTTGAGTAATTCTCCTATTAATGGGCACGAGTGGACTCGAACCACCGACCTCACGCTTATCAGGCGTGCGCTCTAACCACCTGAGCTACGCGCCCAAGTTCAAAAACTTGGTATGAACTTTCGTTCAAAGCGGGTGACGAGAATCGAACTCGCGACAACAGCTTGGAAGGCTGTAGTTTTACCACTAAACTACACCCGCTTAATAAAACAAATATGGCGCGAGACGGAATCGAACCGCCGACACATGGAGCTTCAATCCATTGCTCTACCAACTGAGCTACCGAGCCAAATTGCGGGAGCAGGATTTGAACCTACGACCTTCGGGTTATGAGCCCGACGAGCTACCGAGCTGCTCCATCCCGCGTTAATATAAAAAGGAGGATGTGGGATTCGAACCCACGCACGCTTTTACACGCCTGACGGTTTTCAAGACCGTTCCCTTCAGCCGGACTTGGGTATTGCGGGAGCAGGATTTGAACCTACGACCTTCGGGTTATGAGCCCGACGAGCTACCGAGCTGCTCCATCCCGCGTTAATATAAAAAGGAGGATGTGGGATTCGAACCCACGCACGCTTTTACACGCCTGACGGTTTTCAAGACCGTTCCCTTCAGCCGGACTTGGGTA